>NZ_JBYOJU010000017.1:0-154040 GCF_057798855.1 Cupriavidus sp. 96C5-1
TACTTCGCCACCGGCATGGTGAACTCCGCGCCCTTGCCGATGCTGTCCGGCCAGCGCTGCATGATGCTCTTGTAGCGCGTGTAGAAGCGGATGCCCTCCTCGCCGTAGGCGTGGTGATCGCCGAACAGCGAGCGCTTCCAGCCGCCGAACGAATGCCACGCCATCGGCACCGGGATCGGCACGTTGATGCCGACCATCCCCACCTGGATCTGCCGCGAGAACGCGCGCGCCACGCCGCCGTCGCTGGTGTAGCACGATACGCCGTTGCCGTACTCGTGCGCGTTGATCAGGTCCACCGCCTCGGCAACATCGTGCACGCGCACCACCGACAGCACCGGGCCGAAGATCTCTTCCTTGTAGATCGTCATGTCCGGCGTGACGTGGTCGAACAGCGTGCCGCCGACGTAGAAGCCGCCTTCATGCCCATCCACCTTGTGGCCCCGGCCATCCGTCACCAGCTGCGCGCCCTCTTCCACCCCCTTGGCGATATAGCCTTCCACCTTGGCCTTGTGCGCGGCGGTCACCAGCGGGCCCATCTCGGCATCGGCCTCCATGCCGTTGCGGATCTTCAGCGCCTGCGCCCGTGCGGCCAGGCGCGGCACCAGCCGGTCGGCCACCTCGCCCACCGCCACCGCCACCGAGATCGCCATGCAGCGCTCGCCCGCCGAGCCGTAGGCCGCGCCGATCAGCGCGTCCACCGCCTGGTCGAGATCCGCGTCGGGCATCACCACCAGGTGGTTCTTGGCGCCGCCCAGCGCCTGCACGCGCTTGCCGTGCCGGGTGCCCTCGGCATAGATGTACTCGGCGATCGGCGTGGAGCCGACGAAGGACAGCGCCTGCACGTCCCGGTGCGCCAGCAGCGCGTCCACGGCTTCCTTGCCGCCCTGCACCACGTTGAACACGCCGTCGGGCAGGCCGGCCTGCTTGAGCAGGTCGGCGATCAGCAGCGAGGGCGAAGGATCGCGCTCGGACGGCTTGAGCACGAAGGTGTTGCCGCAGGCCAGCGCCACCGGGAACATCCACATCGGCACCATCACCGGAAAGTTGAACGGCGTGATGCCGGCCACCACGCCCAGCGGCTGGCGCAGGTTCCAGTTGTCGATGCCGCCGCCGATGTTGTCGGTGAAATCGGTCTTGAGCAGGTTGGGAATGCCGCAGGCGAATTCCGCCACCTCGATGCCGCGCGTGACCTCACCCTTGGCGTCCGAGAACACCTTGCCGTGCTCGCGCGTGATCAGCGCGGCGAGGTCGTCGTGGTGGCGGTCGAGCAGTTCCTTGAACTTGAACAGGATGCGCGCGCGCTTGAGCGGCGCGGTCTCGGACCAGGCCGGGAAGGCCGCGTGCGCGGCGGCCACCGCGGCGTCCACGTCCTGCGCCGAGCCCAGCGCCACACGCCCGGCCACGGCGCCGGTGGCCGGGTTGAAGACGTCGGCAAAGCGGTCCGACGAAGCGGCGCGCACGGTGCCGCCGATGTAGTGCGCGATTTCGGCGATCTGCCGGTTTTCTGCGATGTTCACGTCAGTATTCCTTGCGTTGTCCCTGCCATCGATGCAATTACTGCACCTCTTGCAGGACCTTCTTCACGGTGTCGAACATGTCGCCGATCTGCGCTTCCGTGATGATCAACGGCGGCGAGAAGGCGAGGATGTCGCCGGTGTAGCGCACCAGCACGCCGCGCTCCAGGCATTTGAGGAAGGCTTCGTAGCCGCGCGCGCCAGGCTGGCCGGGACGCGGCTCAAGCTCGATGCCGGCGACTAGGCCGAGGTTGCGGATGTCCTTCACATGCGGCGCGCCGCGCACGGCATGCGCCGCAGCCTCGAAGACGGGCGCCAGCGCGGCAGCGCGGCCAAACAGGTTCTCGTTCTTGTAGATATCCAGCGTGGCGATGGCCGCGGCCGCGGCCAGCGGATGGCCGGAATAGGTGTAGCCGTGCAGGAACTCGATCGCGCCCGGCGCGGCGGAGTTGACCACCGTGTCGTGCACTTCGCGCCTGACCGCCACCGCGCCCATCGGCACGGCTGCATTGTTGATGGCCTTGGCCATGGTGATCAGGTCCGGCGTGACGTTGAAGCGCTCGGCGGCAGTGGCCGCGCCCAGGCGGCCGAAGGCGGTGATGACCTCGTCGAAGATCAGCAGGATGCCGTGCTTGCTGGTGATCTCGCGCAGCTTTTCCAGGTAGCCCACCGGCGGCACCAGCACGCCGGCCGAACCGGCCAGCGGCTCGACGATCACGGCGGCCACATTGGACGGATCGTGCAGCGCCAGGATGCGTTCCAGGTCCTCCGCCAGGTGCGCGCCCCATTGCGGCTGGCCCTTGGAGTACGCAGCCTCGGCAATATTCAGCGTGGCCGGCAGGTGGTCGGTGCCGGGCATCAGGTTGGCCGAGAAGACCTTGCGGTTGCCGCCGATGCCGCCCACCGCCATGCCGCCGAAGCCCACGCCATGATAGCCGCGCTCGCGGCCGATGAAGCGGGTGCGCTGGCCTTCGCCGCGGGCACGGTGGTAAGCCAGCGCGATCTTCAGCGCGGTGTCGACCGATTCCGACCCCGAATTGGTGAAGAAGATACGGTCCAGCCCGGACGGCATGATGGCGGCCAGCTTGGTGGCGGCCTCGAAGGTCAGCGGGTGGCTCATCTGGAACGGCGGCGCGTAGTCCAGGGTCTGCACCTGGCGCGCGACCGCTTCCGAGATCTCCTGGCGGCAGTGGCCGGCGGCCACGCACCACAGGCCGGCGCAGCCATCGAGGATCTGGCGGCCGTCATGCGAGGTGTAGTACATGCCGCTGGCCGAGGCGAGCAGGCGCGGCGCCGCCTTGTACTGGCGGTTGGCGGTAAACGGCATCCACAGGGCATCGAGATCGGGGATCACGGTCTTGGCGGCATCCATACGTCCTCCTCAGGGCTTGTTTCGTGGGCGGCGGCCGTGGCCGCCGCGCCGGGGTTGTCAGGCGATTCCGGTGAATGCGGCCACTGTAGCGGGCCGGCCTGGCATAAAGAATATACGGTCGGCAAAACGCCGCCTTACCGTACAGCCGAGACTGAGACAACTGTACAGTTTCGCCAGCGCCTCCTGCGCCCCGGCGGGTCGATGCGTCCTGCCGCTTCGCTTCCACCAGGACGGAAAGTCAGCCCTGATGCGGTTTTTGCGTTGCGGTGCCGCAATCCTCGATCGCATGAAGACGCTTCCCAGTGAACGGCGACGGCTATTAAACTGTACAGGTCGATTCTTACACGTGACGCATGCTTAACCTTGAACTCGTCCGCAGCCGCCGCAGCGGAGACACCCTGACCGAGCAGATCGTGGCCGGCATCGCCGGCCTGGTCGACCGGCGCGTGCTGCGCGCCGGCGTGGCGCTGCCCTCGGTGCGGCGCTTTGCCCAGCAGCATGGCGTCAGCACCTTCACCGTGGCCGAGGCCTATGGCCGCCTCACCGCGCTGGGCTACCTCAGCGCGCGGGTGGGCTCGGGCTATACGGTGGCGCACCGCCACGCGCCGGCCGGCCAGCCGCCGGCGGCGCGCTGGGAAGCGCCGGGGCTGAACGCCGCCTGGCTGCTATCCGACGTGTTCGCCGACCATTCGGTGCCGATCAAGGCCGGCGCGGGCTGGCTGCCCGGCGACTGGCTCAACGAGGAAGGGCTGCACCAGGCCATGCGCGCCGCGGCGCGGGTGCCGGCGGCGCAGGTCTCCGGCTATGGCCATCCCTATGGCTTTGCCGCGCTGCGCGAGCATATCGCCGCCGGGCTCAGCCAGTACGGCATGCCGGTGCAGGCGCAGCAGGTGGTGCTGACCCAGGGCGCCACCCAGGCGCTGGATCTGGTGGTGCGTACGCTGCTGCGCCCGGGCGACACCGTGCTGGTGGAGGACCCGTGCTACTGCAACCTGCTGCAGATCCTGCGCCTGGCCGGCCTGCAGGTGGTGGGCGTGCGCCGCACCGCCAGCGGGCTCGACACCGACGCGCTCGACCACGCCATCCGCACCCACGCGCCGCGCGCGCTGTTCGTCAATACGGTGCTGCAGAACCCGACGGGCGGCACGCTCACCAGCATGAATGCGCACCGCGTGCTGCAACTGGCGGAGCAGTACCGGCTGCTGGTGGTGGAGGACGATATCTACCGCGAACTGGCGCCTGCCGGCTCGCCCATGCTGGCGGCGATGGACGGCCTGTCGCACGTGATCTACGTGAATGGCTTTTCCAAGACGATCACGCCGTCGCTGCGGGTGGGCTATCTGGCGGCCAGCCCGGAGCTGGCCAAGGCGCTGGCGCGCACCAAGATGGCGGTGGGGCTGACCTCGTCGGAAGTGACCGAGCGGCTGGTGTACTCGGTGCTGACCAGCGGCCACTACGGCCGCCACGTGGCGGCGCTGGCCGAGCGGCTGCGCGCCCAGCAGGACCGCATCACGGAGAAGATGGAAGCGCATGGCCTGGAAGTGCTGCTGCGGCCGGAAGGCGGGATGTTTGCCTGGGCGCGGGTGCGGCCGGATGGAGACAACGATCCGGCCGCCCTGTCGGGCAACCGGCTGGCGACGCTGGCGCTGGAGCATGGCATCTGGCTGGCGCCGGGCTCCTACTTCGTGCCGGAAGAAAGCGATTCGCCGTGGATACGGTTCAATGTCGCGACCAGCGACGCGCCCGCGCTATGGCGATTCTTCGACGCGCTGCGCAGTGAAGAAGGGATGCCGGCCGTGCCGGCCAGGCTCCCGGAATCGTCCTCGCGCACCGCGCGCGGTGCGCGCGCAGGCATGGCCAAGCTGGCCTGAGCCTCAGGACCAGAGACGCTCCACCACCCAGCCCGCGGTCACGCAGATCGCAAGCCAGGCGCCAAGGCATCCGGCAATAAAACGGTAAGTCATAGTCAATTTCCGCAACAAACGCTCGGGGGACAAGCGAATCAAGCCGGAATTATACATCCATCCGCGAATGTATGTTTGACCGGACCCATCCCAGGGCACGGCGCGTCAGGCCACCGTGGCGTACTCCAGTGTCTTCGGTGTCGTCACGATCACTTCCGGGCGCTCCCCTACCACCACGGTATCGTCCAGGCGGAAGCCGCCCAGCCCGTAGACATAGATGCCAGGCTCGGCCGAGTAGACTTCGCCCGGCAGCAGTGCCCGCGTATTGAAAGCCATGTCTTCCGGATACTCATGCAGCATCAGACCGACCGCGTGTCCGGTACGGTGGAAGATATATTCGCCCAGGCCGGCGCGCTCGATCACCGCCTGCGCGGCCGCATCCATATCGCACACGCGGCGGCCGGTCACCGCGGCGGCCACGGCGGCATCGGTGGCCTCGGCGGCGACCTGGTAGCAGCGGGCCTGGCGCTCGTCCGGCCGGCCGCAGAACCACGTCCGTTCGTTCTCCACGTAGTAGCCGTTCAGCCGCGGCAGGATCAGGTTGACGACCGTGTCGCCGGCGGCGATGCGCGCACCGCACGCGGCGCCGTCGCCATGCGGCGAAGCCGAGGCCGGCCCGGTCAGCGTCCAGCACTTGAGGATATCGAAATCCTCGCCGGGAAAGCGGCGCGCCGCCTCCTCGACCATCAGCGCCGACATGGCATGGTCGAGCTCCTGCACCAGGCGGCCCGGGCGGATGTTCTCGCGATAGCGGTCCTGCACCCAGTCGGTCAGCGCGCCCAGTTCACGCATCACCTGCAGTTCCTCCGCATGCTTGACCCAGCGCATGCCGCGCATCTCGGCCAGCGCCGGGCGCAGCGTGAGCTCCGGCAGGTAGCGCTGCGCCGCCGCCAGGATCGGATGGGGCAGGTCCACGGCGATGCGCGAGCCCGCCAGTCCGTGCGCAGCCAGCAGCGAGGCCACCACTTCAGGCAACTGCGGCGCCAGCGCCAGCCGCTGCGAAACGCGCGGATGTTCGGCGTAGTAGGTCACGTCGCGCAGCCACACCTTGTCCTTCTCGGTGCACAGGCGCATGTGGTTGGTGGACAGTTCGTTCATCACCGCGAAGGGCTCGCCGTTGCGCGGCACGAACACGAACACCGGCCGCTCCCACGGCCAGACATCGAGCTGGAAGTTGGTGGCGAACTGGAAAAAGTCAGGCGTGCCGAAAACCAGCGCGTCGACGCGCAGGCGATCCATCAGCCTGTGCATCATGGCGAGGCGATAGTCGCGTACGGCCGTGGTGATCTGGGGCATGAAAGTCTCCTTGTTCCCGTGTGGGATGTCGTTGAAGAATGCTGCGGCGAATCTTGCGGCGAGCCGCGCGCCTGCGGCACCTGCGGCAGCGCCTGCAACACCGCCTATAGCGCGATACCGAGCTTGCGGATCAGCGGCCCCCAGGTCTGCGCATCGCGCCGCATATAGCGCTCCACCTCGGCCGGGGGCCCCTTGATGGGGTCGAGGAACTGGTAGCCAAGCTTGTCCTTGAACGCCGGCTCGTCCATGGCGGCATTGATATCCGCGTTGATCTTCTGCACCAGCGCCTGCGGGGTGCCCGCCTTCGCCACGATGGCGTACCAGCCCGGCACCGCCACGTCGTAGCCGAGTTCCTTGAAAGTGGGCACATCCGGCAGCGCGGCAAGCCGCCGCTCGCCGGTCACCGCCAGCGGCACCAGTTTCTTGCCGGCGATATAGGGCTGCACGCCCGCCACCACATTCATCATCGCGGGGGTCTCGCCCGACATCAGGCTGGTCGAGCCACCGGCGCCGTTGAACGGCACATGCATCAGCTTGATGCCGGCACGCTCGGCTACCAGTTCCATGGCCAGGTGCGTCGAATTGCCGATACCGCCGGAGGCATAGCTGATCGCCCCGGGCCGAGCCTTGGCCATGCGCACGAACTCGGCGAAACTGCCCGCATGCAGCGATGGCGCGACCACCAGCATGAAGGGCGAGTTCGCCAGCATGGCCACGCCCGCGAGGTCACGCTGGGGAACATACGGCAGCGTGGGATAGAGAAAGGGATTGAAGGCCAGGTTGGAGACGCCGGCAAAGAACAGCGTGTGGCCATCCGCAGGTTGCTGCAACACATGGCTGATCGCCAGCACGCCGTTGGCGCCGGGCTTGTTTTCCACCACGACGCTGCCGCCCCAGCGCTTGCCCAGCGCCTCGGCCAGCGCCCTCGCCAGCACATCGTTGCCGGTGCCGCCTGCCTGCGGCACCACCAGCCGCACGGGGCGCTGCGGCCAGGCCTGCGCCTGGGCCAGGCCCGTGCATGACAATCCAGCCGCGACCAGCGCGGCACCCAACAGCAGCTTGCGTCTCTCCACCTCGATCTCCTTTCACGGCCCGGAAACGGCACCTGTCCGCCAGTGCTTCCGGTTTACTGTACCACGTGGTACATCAAAAGCAAGATACGGATGAAACGCAGCGTTTGCGGTCTTGCAGACCGGAGAAAATCCGGCGCGATCGTGAAACGGAGAAGGCAGCGCCGGTCGCGGCGTCGCGCGGGATTCAGGCTTCGGGGTCGGGGTTCCCGTCCTGCGCCCTGGGGGCGTTGAGCATGCGGGCGAAGTATTTGAGCGCGGCGGTGGTGCCCTTGCGATCGCCCGTCGTGACCAGGTCAAGCAGCAGTCCACGCACCGTGGCCACCTCGATGCGCGCCCGCAGCCTGGCTTCGCCCGTGCTCAAGCCCAGCTGCTTGTGAAAGCGCTCGGTCAGCGCGCCGGTCCAGCTGCCGATGACATCGTCCAGGAAGATGTGAAAGCGCTCGCGATCCCGGATGGCACGGCCATAGATCTCGAACAGCAACTGGATGATGGGCAGGTAGTTGTCCGCCGAATAGCGCGCCCAGGCCACCTCCAACGCCCGGGCGGGATCGGTTTCGGTGGCGGCCAGGCTGGCGCGCGCATCCAGCTCGGCATGGCGGATGCGACGCAGCACCGCCTCCCAGAACTGGTCGGCCGAGCCGAAATAGTAGATCAGCATGCGATGGCTGGTACCGACCGCTTCGGCGATATGGCGCAGCGACAGGTCGCCGATGCCATGCTCCATCACGTGATTCACGGCACTGTCGAGCAGCTGGATGGCCTGGTCGCTGGTAGCGCGGCTTTCCGCAAGGGTTTCGGTGGCGGCAGTGGGCTTGCGGGGCGGCATGGGCAGGACGGAACGCGTTCGGTTGGCACGGGTGCGAAGACAGCGAGTGTAAGCCAGCCCGCTTCGCCATGCATCCGTGCCGCGCCAAAATGCCGCCGCAGTTGCCGCCCTGCCTCAGGCGCCGGCCAGCAGGAAAGGCAAAGTCTCCTCCAGCAGCAGTTCCGGCATTTCCTCGGCGATATAGTGCCCGCACGGCAGGCTCTTGCCGCTCGCGCGGCGCGCCACCTTGCGCCACTCTTCCAGCGGCGCGAAACAGCGGCCCACCGCACCTTGCTCGCCCCATAGCGCGAGCATGTCGCACTCGACCTTGCGCCCAGCGGCCAGGTCGGCGCGATCGTGCTCGAGGTCGATCGAAGCGCTGGCGCGGTAATCCTCGCACAAGCCATGCGCCGCGCCCGGCAGGCTGAGGCAACGCAGGTACTCCGCCATCGCGGCCTCGGTGAAAGGCGCCAGGCCGGCGCTGCGGCTGCCCATGGTGCTGCGCAGGTAGAGCGCCGGGTCGGCCTCGATCAGCGTCTCCGGAAACGGCGCTGGCCGGATCAGGAAGAACCAGTGGTAGTACGCCAGCGCGAACTGCAGGCTGGTCTGCTCGTACATCGCCAGCGTAGGCGCGATATCCAGCGTGACCAGCCGCCGTACGGCATCCGGATGATCCAGCGCCATGCGGTGGGCCACGCGCGCGCCGCGGTCGTGCGCCATCACCAGGAAACGCGCGAAGCCCAGCGCGCGCATGGCCGCCACCTGGTCCCGCGCCATGCTGCGCTTGCTGTAGTTGGCATGGTCCGGCAGCCCCGCGGGCTTGCCGCTATCGCCGTAGCCGCGCAGGTCGGTGGCGACCACCGTGAAATGCCGCGCCAGCGCGGCGGCCACCTTGTGCCAGATCACATGCGTCTGCGGATGGCCGTGCAGCAGCAGCAAAGCGGGGCCCTGCCCGCCAACCACCGCATGGATCTCGACGTCGCCGCAAGGCATGCGGTGCTGCGTAAAACCTTCAAACACGTTGTCTCCTTGTCTTCTCAGGCAGCGGCCAGCCGCGCCATGGTCTTGGCGGCGACGTCCTGCAGCCAGGGCTGTTCCCGGTGATGCCGCTGCGCGAACGCCGCGATCCGCGCCTGCTGCGATAGCGTCGCGCCGATCATGTCCAGTCCCTGGCGGAACAGCTTGCGATGGCGCTCGGCCAGCGTGAAGACGGTATGGAAAGCGCCCGCCCTTACCGTCATCGCATCGAGATCGAGCTCGATGCGCACCGGCGCCTCACCTGACACTTCGGCCATCAGGGCATCGACCTCCGCCTGCGGCAGCATCACCAGCAGCAGGCGGTTGTTGATGGCGTTGGAATAGAAGATCTCGCCAAAGCTCGGCGCGATGACCGCGCGGATGCCGGCCTGCTGCAGCCCCCACACGGCATGCTCGCGGCTCGAGCCGCAGCCGAAGTTCGGGCCGGCCACCAGCACGCCGGCGCCCCGGTAGCGCGGCTGGTTGAGCACGAAGCCGGGGCGCGGCTCGCCCTGCGCGTCGAACCGCATATCGTAGAACAGGCCACGGTCCAGTCCCGCCTTGTCGATGATGCGCAGGAACTGCTTGGGCATGATCTGGTCGGTGTCGAGATTGCCGATGGGCAGGGGTGCGCCAAGGGCGGCGATCAAGCCGGAATCACGGTCAGGCATCGGCTTGCTCCAGGCGGCGTACATCGGTAATGCAGCCGGTCAGTGCCGCGGCGGCGGCCATGGCGGGACTCATCAGGTGGGTGCGCCCGGCGCGTCCCTGGCGTCCCTCGAAATTGCGGTTGGTGGTGGAGGCGCAGCGCTCGCCCGGGGCGAGCACATCGTCGTTCATGGCCAGGCACATCGAGCAGCCCGGCTTGCGCCATTCGAAGCCGGCCTCCTGCAGCACCCGCGCGATGCCCTCGTCCTCGGCCTGCCGGCGCACCGCGCCGGAGCCCGGCACCACCATCGCGCGCACGCCCCCGGCCACCTTGCGCCCACGCACGATGGCGGCCACCGCACGCAGGTCTTCGATGCGGCCATTGGTGCAGGAGCCGATGAACACGCGTTGCACCGGCAACCCTTCGAGCGTGGCGCCCGCTTGCAGGCCGATATAGTCGAGCGCCTTGACGGCGGCGGCGCGCGCCACGTCGTCCACGGCATCGGCGGGCAGCGGCACGCGCGCGTCGATGGGGATGGCCTGGTCAGGGCTGGTGCCCCAGCTCACATACGGCGCCACCACGCCGGCATCGAACACCAGCTCGCTGTCGAACCGCGCGTGCGGATCGGAACGCAACTGCTGCCAGCACGCCAGCGCGCGTTCGCGCATCGGCGCATCGATATCGGCGGCCCGCGCCAGCACGTAGCCGATGGCCGCCGCATCCGGCGCGATCAGCGCGCCGCGCGCACCGGCTTCCACGGTCATATTGCACAGGGTCATGCGCGCTTCGATGGACAGCGCATCGATGGCCGGGCCCGCGAACTCCACCACGTAGCCGCGTGCGCCCTGCGCGCCGATGCGGCTGATGATATGCAGGATCAGATCCTTGGCGGTAGCGCCGCGCGGCAGCACGCCGTCCACGCGGACGCGCATGGCCTTCGCCACGCGGTACACCAGCGTCTGCGTGGCCAGCACATGCTCCACCTCCGACGTGCCGATGCCGAAGCCGAGCGCGCCCAGCGCGCCGTAAGTGGTGGTATGGCTGTCGCCGCACAGCACCACCATGCCCGGCCGGATCATGCCGTGTTCGGGCGCGATCACATGCTCGATACCCTGCAGCGCATCGTCGGTATCGAACAGCCCAATGCCGTGCCTCTCGCAGTTGCGTTTCAGATTGCGCGCCTGCAGCGCCGAGGCCGGATCCTGGATGCGGCGCGGGTGCTCGGCATGGGTGGGGATGACATGGTCCACCACCGCCACCTGCTGGCCCGGCGCGGGCACGCCACGGCCCTGCGCGGCCAGCCCGGCGAAGGCCTGGGGGCTGGTGTATTCGTTCATCAGGTGCAGATCCGCATAGAGCAGCACGTGGTCGGCATCGAGCGCGGCCACGGTGTGCGAATCCACCAGCTTGCGGTAAAGGGTAAGGCCTGGCATGGGACAGCCTGCATGAAGATGGAAGGAGAGAAGGTGAGTCGGAACGTGGCTGGGGAGGATCGCCATGAAGACTCGCGCGTCGTGCCTCCAGACGCGATGGCTGGCAGTTTAACCATTGAATCCATCGCTATAATTTCATTCTCGGACTTTCATTCATTCCTTCTATTCACGAATCATTTCGTGAATCCGATCGCTTCCAGGGGCATCGCAACGTGGACACCTTCTCCGACCTCGCCTTCTTCGTCACGCTGGTCAAGCGCGGCAGCCTGGTGGGCGCGGCGCAGCAGTTCGGCATCACGCCCTCCGCCGCCAGCAAGCGGCTGACGGCGCTGGAGGCACGCCTCGGCGTGCGCCTGCTCAACCGCACCACGCGCCGCCTGAGCGTGACCCAGGAGGGTGAGGCCTACCTGGCGCAGGGCGCGCGCATCCTGGCCGAACTGGAAGAACTGGAACAGGGACTGGCCGGCAGCCGGGTGGCGCCGCGCGGCCTGCTGCGGGTCAACGCCACGCTGGGCTTTGGCCGGCGCCATGTGGCGCCCGCGGTGGGTGCGTTCCTGCTGGCCTGCCCGGAGGTGGAAGTGCAGCTCGAACTCACCGACCGGCCGCTCAACCTGGCGCAAGCCGGCTTCGATGTCGGCATCCGCGTGGGCGACCTGCCCGACGCCCGCCTCGCCGCCCGGCCCATCGCGCACAACCGCCGCCTGCTGTGCGCGGCGCCACGCTACCTGGCCAGCCACGGCGAGCCGGCTTCGCCGCGCGAACTGCAGCAGCACCGCTGCATCGTGCTCCGGGAAAGCGACGCCACCTATGGCACCTGGCACCTGCGCTCGGCCAGCCGCCAGGAAACCGTGAAGGTGCGCGGGCCGGCCAGCACCAACGATGGCGAAGCGGCACTCGGCTGGGCCCTGCAGGGCCACGGCATCCTGATGCGTTCGGAATGGGAGGTCGCGCCGATGCTCAGGTCCGGACGGCTGCGCCAGGTCTTGCCCGACTGGTCAACGCCGGCGGCCGACGTGTTCGCGGTGTTTCTCACGCGCGACCACCTCACCGCCAAGGTGCGCGCCTTCGTCGATTTCCTGGCAGAGCGCTTCGCGGCGCACCGTGTGCCGGACGCGCCTTATAGCGGTTGGTAGCAACGCCTGGCGCGGCGGCGGCGCACCGGCAGGCCGGGCAGCGTACTAAGCCAGGCCGCGCCGCGCGGCCGCCACCGCAGCCGTGCGCGTTTCCACGCCGAGCTTCTCGTAGATGTGCTCGAGGTGCTTGTTGACCGTGCGCGGGCTCATGCCGAGTATCTCCGCCACGTCGCGATTGGTCTTGCCGCGTGCCACCCATACCATCACTTCCGCCTCTCGCGGCGTCAGTTCCGCCGGCGCCGCACCGTCACCCGCCGCTGCCTGCGCGGCCAGCTCCACCACGGTCACGCCCGCCGTCACGCCAGTCAGCCGGCGCAGCCGTAGGCCGCCCAGCCGCAAGTCCTGCGTGCCCGGGTCCTCCTGCAGCGCCTGCAGCGCGCCCGCCAGCGGCGGCGCCAGCGTCCCGCCCGGCGGCACCGCCGCCCAGCCGTGTGCCTGCAGCAAGGCCGCTGCGCTGGCATTCATCCACATCAGCTGCCCGCCCGCGCTGGCCGCCAGCATGGCCACCGCGCTGCCCAGCACGGCCTCGCGTGCGCTGCGCGCCAGACGTGCCTTGGCGGCGTGCGAGCGCACTCGCGCCACCACCTCGGCAACCGCCACCGGCTTGGTCACGTAGTCGCACCCGCCCACCTCGAAGCCGCGCACGATGTGCCCGGTCTCGCCCAGCCCGGTCATGAAGATCACCGGCAGGTCCGCATGGCGGTCCACCATCGCCGCGCAGGTAGCGAAGCCGTCCATGCCCGGCATGTCCACATCGAGCAGCACCGCGTCGGGCTCGAAGAATGCCAGCGCAGCGAGCGCGGCGTCGCCGCTGTGTGCGGCATGCACCGCCATGGCCTCGCCGCCGAGTGCTCGGGCCAGGAAGCCGCGCGCATCGGCGTTGTCGTCCACCACCAGCACGCGGGTCTGCAGATCAGGAGCGGGAGTCATGGAGCGCCTCGCCGAGAGAGTGTGTCAATGCGGCACCGTCCGTGCGGGCCAGCACCAGCATGCGTGCCGCCCAGGCCGAGGCGGCATCGGCGCCGTCGGCCAGCTCGGCCAGTTGCGCCTCGAGCGCGCGCTGTCGGCCAGTGGCGCCAAGCAGCAGCAGTTCACGCAGCAGTTCCGGCGCGGGCGCGCCATGGGCATCGATAGCAGCGCCATCCATCGCAGTCACGGTGGCTGCGCCCGTCTGCGCCTGCGCATCTTCGCGCGGTGCGGCGCCCGCCAGCGCGCGCCGCACCACCTCGATCAGTTCCGCCTCGCGCACCGGCTTGCTGATGAAGGCGAAGTGCCCATGCGTGGCGCGCGCCTCTTCGGTGTTCTCATGCGCATTGGCCGAGACGATCACCACCAGCGGCGCAGGCGCCTGCGCGCGCAGCAGGCGGCACAGGTCCCAGCCCGATGCATCGGGCAGGTTGAGATCGAGCAACACCAGTTGCGGGCGCCAGCGCTGCACCGCCGGCAGCACCCCGGCGCCGTCGCCAATTTCATGTACCACGAGGCCCAGCGGCGCCAGGAAGCCGAGCAGCACCGCGCGATGCGCGGCGCGGTCGTCCACCACCAGCACCCGCGAGCCGGCCGGCAGCCGGGTGCCCGGCGCGGCGGCCCGGCACGCAACCGGCGCCGTCACCGCCGGCAGGTACAGCCGCACCGTGAACTCGCTGCCGGCGCCGGGCGCGCTGCGCAGGCGGATCTCGCCGCCCATCAGGTCGGCCAGCAGCCGCACGATCGCCAGCCCCAGGCCGATGCCTTCGCGGTCATCGTGGCCGCCGGCGCGCTCGAAGGGATCGAAGATACGCTCCTGATCGGCGATCGCAATGCCCGGCCCGGTATCGCTGACGGAGATGGTGGCCAGCTCGCGCTGGTGCCGCACGCTCAGGGTGACCGCCCCTCGCTCGGTGAACTTGATGGCGTTGCTGACCAGGTTGATCACGATCTGCCGCAGGCGCTTCGGGTCGCCATGCACATGGGACGGCAGCATGCCTTCCACGCGATAGTGGAACGCCAGCCCGCGCGCGGCCGCCAGCGGGCGGAACATGCGCACCAGATCGTCGAACAGGCCTTCCAGCGCCACCGCCTCCTGCGCCAGGCGCAGCTTGCCGGCCTCGATGCGCGACAGTTCCAGCAGGCCGTCGACCAGGCTGGAAAGATGCTCGCCAGCACGCCCGATGGTGCGCACGTCCTCGCGCAGCGCGCCGGGCAGCGTGGCGGCGCGCAACAGCAACTGCGAATAGCCGAGGATGGAATTCAGTCCGGCGCGCATCTCATGGCTCATGCCGGTGATAAAGCGGCTTTTGGCCAGGTTGGCCTTCTCCGCCACTTCCTTGGCGCTTTGCAGCAGCGCATCGGTATGGCGGTGCGCATCGATTTCCTTTTGCAGCAGCATGTTCTGCCGCTCCGACTCCTCCTGCGCCACCACCCGGCTCTCATTGGCCAGCACCAGCCACCACGCCGCCACCGCGGCGAACAGCAGCAGTCCGGCGAAGATCTTGATGAACAGCCCGGCTCGCGGCAGCGTGGCCGCACCCTGCCCGACCGACCCGACTGACAATTGCTCCTGCGTGTACAACAGCCACAGGAAGGTGCCGAACACGAACACCATGCCGGCCAGCACCAGGCAGAACTGGCCGATGCGGCGCGCCATCACCGGCGGCGTGCCCGCCGGCAGCACGCGCGTGAGCGCGGTCACGATCTGCTCCTGCGCGCTGGCGCCGGGCTTGCAGCGGTCGCCGCAGCGCGCGTCGAGCGTGCAGCACAGCGAGCAGATCGGCCCGCGATACGCCGGGCAGGAGGCCACATCCTCCACCTCGAAGGGATTGCGGCAGATGGTGCAGCGAACCACCTTGTGGCGCGGCCCGAAATCCGCCGGCGCACGCGCGATGAAGTAGCGGCTCTGGGTGGCCAGCGCGATCAGCGGCGGAATGGCGATGGCAAGCAGCAGCGCCGCCCCGATCGAAGCCGGACGCAGCGTCTCGCCGAACACACCCAGGTGCACCAGCAGCGACGCCGCCGAGGCCAGCATCATGCCGCCGAACCCGGCCGGGTTGATATCGAACAGGTAGGCGCGGCGGAACTCGATGGCGCGCGGCGACAGCCCGAGCGGCTTGCTGATGACGAGATCGCCGACGATGGCGCCGACCCACGCCACCGCCAGATGCGCATACAGCGCCAGCACCTGCTCGAGCGCCTCGAACACGCCCATGGCCATCAGCATCACCGCGATCAGCACATTGAAGGCCAGCCACACCACCCGGCCCGGATGGCTGTGCGTGAGCCGCGCGAACACGTTCGACCAGGCCAGCGAGCCGGCGTAGGCATTGGTGATGTTGATCTTGGTCTGCGACAGCAGCACGAACAGGCCGGTCAGGGCCACCGCCGTCCAGCCTGGCCACCCGGCGCCGAGGGCGCGCGCGAAGCCCGCCAGGTACATCTGGGTAGGCTCCAGTGCATGCGCGATCGGCACTTCGGCCTGCAATGCCACAAAAGCCAGAAAGGCCCCGCCCGCCATCTTGGCCGCGCCCAGCACGATCCAGCCCGGGCCGGCCGCGATCAGCGCGCTCCACCAGCGCAGCCGGTTGCGCGGCGTCAGCTCCGGCATGAAGCGCAGGAAATCCACCTGCTCGCCGATCTGCGCGATCAATGCGGCGGCGACGGTGGCCGCGGCGCCGAACGCATGCCAGGAAAAACCGTCGCCTTCGGCCACGCGTCCGTTGAAGGAGAGGAAATCGGCGTAGAGGCCCGGCTCGCGCCACCCGATCGCCGCATAGGGCAGCGCCAGCAGCAAGAGCCACAGTGGCTGGGTCCATAGCTGGATGCGGGAGATCAGCGTCACGCCGTGGGTCACCAGCGGAATCACCACCAGCGCGGAGAGCAGGTAGCCCAGCGGACGCGGCAGGCCGAACAGCAGCTCGAAGGCCTGCGCCATGATGGCCGCCTCGAGCGCGAAGAAGATAAAGGTGAAGCTGGCGTAGATCAGCGAGGTGATGGTGGAACCCAGGTAGCCGAAGCCGGCGCCGCGCGCCAGCAGATCCATGTCCACGCCGTGGCGGGCGGCGTAGTAGGAGATCGGCAGCCCGCTCAGGAAGATGGCCAGGCTGACCACGCCGATGGCCCACATCGCATTGGTGAAGCCGTAGCTGAGCGTGATGGCCGCGCCGATGGCTTCCAGCGCCAGGAAGGCCACTGCACCAAAAGCGGTATTCGCGACCCGGAAGGCGCTCCACTTGCGGAACGTCCTTGGTGCAAAACGCAGCGCGTAGTCCTCCAGGGTCTCGTCGGCAACCCAGCGGTTGTAGTCGCGCCGGATCTTGCTGATGCGCTGTACGGGCTGGCTGGCGGTGGGCATGGGAGGTCTGGACTCCGGAGGGTGCTCGCGTGGGTCGTGCCGCGCTGATGCAAGAGCCGTGCCGTGTCGCGGGGCCCGGCGGGCGCAAAGGAAGCATCCACCACAAAGGTCGCCAGCAGGTGATCCACGGGCCAACGGCGCGGCGCGCGGGATCGTAGCGCAGCCGGGGTGCGCACGCGCGTACGTTGAATGACGTATGGAAGGTGCCGCTGCACTGCACCATGATCCAGCCACCGGGTCATTCAAGCAACGCCGTCTCAACTCACCACGTCTCCAAGGAGCGTCGATCATGCGTGACAAAGAAACCAACGGGTCCCTTCCTTCCCAAGATGCCGGCGCCGCCGACGCAGTCTCGCCCCAGCGGCGCCGCATGATGCAGGGCCTGGCCGCATTGCCCGCGCTCTCGCTCGCCGGCATGGCCGGCATCGGCGCCCAGGCGCGCGCGGCGGTGCCCACCTCGGTCGCCAACACCACCAGGCTCGCTGTCACCGACACCGAAGTCACGGTGGGCCAGTTGCACTCCGCCACCGGCACCATGGCCATCTCGGAGACCGGCTCGATCCAGGCCGAGCAACTGGCGATCGACCAGATCAATGCCGCCGGCGGCATCCTCGGCCGCAAGATCAAGGTCATCAAGGAAGACGGCGCATCCGACTGGCCCACCTTTGCAGAGAAATCCAAGAAGCTGCTGGTCAACGACCGCGTGGCGGCCGTGTTCGGCTGCTGGACCTCCGCTTCGCGCAAGGCCGTGCTGCCCATCTTCGAGAAAGAGAACGGCCTGCTCTACTACCCGACCTTCTACGAGGGGCTGGAGCAGTCGAAGAACGTGATCTACACCGGCCAGGAAGCCACCCAGCAGATCCTCTGGGGCCTGGAGTGGGCGGCCAGGCAGAAGAACGCCAAGAGCTTCTTCCTGATCGGCTCGGACTACATCTGGCCGCGCACCTCCAACAAGATCGCGCGCAAGCACATCGAGAATTTCCAGAAGCTCAAGGTGGTGGGCGAGGAGTATTACCCGCTGGGCCACACCAACTTCAACTCGCTGATCAACAAGATCAAGGTGGCCAAGCCGGACTGCATCTACGCCATCGTGGTGGGCGGCTCCAATGTGGCCTTCTACAAGCAGCTGAAGGCGGCGGGCATTACCGCGGACAAGCAGTTCCTGCTGACCATCTCCGTGACGGAAGACGAAGTACTGGGCATCGGCGGCGAGAACATCGCCGGCTTCTACGCGGCCATGAAGTACTTCCAGTCGCTCGACAACCCCAACAACAAGGCCTTCGTCGAAGCGTTCAAGAGCAAGTACGGCGGCAAGTCGGTGATCGGCGATGTCACGCAGGCGGCGTACCTCGGCCCGTGGCTGTGGAAGGCGGCGGTGGAAAGAGCCGGCAGCTTCGATATCGACAAGGTGGTAGCCGCCTCGCCCGGCATCGAACTGAAGACCGCGCCGGAAGGCTATGTGAAGGTGGACCCCAACCACCACCTGTGGAGCAAGACGCGGGTGGGCCTGGCGCAGCTCGACGGCCAGTTCAAGGTGGTGGCGGAATCGCCGGCGCTGATTCCGCCGAATCCGTTCCCGAAGGGCTATCAGTAGGCCGTTCTGTTTGGGCTGATCCACCGCTGGTTTGCTCCTCCCAGTTGTCGGAAAGGGGCCGGGGGAGAGGGTGGGCGCTGCAAATGCTGTCGCGCTGGATAAAACCAATGGCTCCGCTTGTTGTGGCTCCTGGCCAAACCACCCACTCCAAACGGCGCCGGCGCACCCTGCCGGCTTCGTCCGGCGCTCCCGATGCGCCTTTCCTTCTCCTCCTCCCGATGCCGGAGCGCAACATGAATCTGTCCGACATGCTGAACATCACCCTCATGCAGGGCTTTGCCGGCCTCAGCCTGTTCTCGGTGCTGCTGCTGATGGCGCTGGGCCTGGCCATCATCTTCGGCCAGATGGGCGTGATCAATATGGCGCACGGCGAGTTCATGACGATCGGCGCCTACACCATCTTCCTTGCCTCCACCCTGACCGAACGGCTGGCCCCGTCGTGGATGCCCTTCTACTTTCCGCTGGCCATCGGCGCCGCCTTCGCACTGGCGTTCTGCGCCGGCTGGCTGGCCGAGTGGGCGCTGATCCGGCATCTGTACCGCCGGCCCCTGGACACGCTGCTGGCCACCTGGGGCCTGTCGCTCGGCATGCAGCAGAGCTTCCGTTCCACGTTCGGCCCCAAGGAAGTCAGCCCCACCCTGCCCGACTGGCTGATGGGCTCGTGGTCGCCCGCCGCGGGGCTCGATATCCCCATCAACGGCATGTTCGTGATGGCGCTCACGTTGTTCGTCACCGGCATGGTATGGCTGGCGCTCTATCGCTCGCGCTGGGGCCTGCGCGTGCGCGCCACCACGCTCAACCGCGCCATGGCCAATGCGGCGGGCATCAACACGCGGCGCACCGACCGCCTCACCTTTGCCATCGGCTGCGGCATCGCCGGCGTGGCTGGGGCGGCCTTCACCACCATCGGCTCCACCGGTCCCACCAGCGGCTCGCTCTATATCGTCGATTCCTTCCTGGTGGTCACCTTCGGCGGCGCGGCGAGCCTGCTCGGCACGGTGGCCTCGGCCTTCGGCATTGCGCAGGCGCAGTCGATCAGCGAGTTCTTCCTGACCGGCTCGATGGCGCGCGTGCTGACGCTATTGCTGATCGTGACGATCCTGATGATCCGCCCTCAGGGATTGTTCGCGCCGGCTGTACGCCGCTGAAGACGCCACCGCCTTCACCGCCACCCATCAAGCACAGGAGCTTGCGATGTCTTCCTCCTCTTCCACCGCGCCGACGGCGCGCCGCCTGCCCGCACCCCTGCGCCTGATGCGCGGCGAACTCTCCGGCTACCTGCTGCTGGCGCTGGCGCTGCTGGTCGTCATGCCGCTGGCGCTCGACGTGTTCCGCCTCAACCTGCTCGGCAAATACCTGAGCTATGCCTTCGTGGCTGTGGGGCTGGTCATGCTGTGGGGCTACGGCGGCGTGCTGAGCCTCGGCCAGGGCGTGTTCTTCGGGCTGGGCGGCTACGCCATGGCGATGTTCCTCAAGCTCGAAGCATCCGACGCCAGGAGCACCGCGATCCAGTCCACGCCCGGCATTCCGGACTTCATGGACTGGAACCAGCTCACCGCGCTGCCTTGGTGGTGGGAGCCGTTCCGCCACCTGCCCTTCGCGCTGGCGGGCGTGATCGCGGTGCCGGTGGCGCTCGCCTTCGTCGTGAGCTTTGCCATGTTCCGCCGGCGCGTGGGCGGGGTGTACTTCGCCATCATCACGCAGGCCGTGGCGCTGATCCTCTCCGTGCTGATCATCGGCCAGCAGGGCTATACCGGCGGCGTCAACGGCATCACCGATCTCAAGACCATGCTGGGCTGGGATATCCGCAGCGACAGCGCCAGGGTGACCCTCTACTTCGCCAACGTGATCCTGCTGTTCGGCGCCATCGCCATGTGCCGCTGGATCCAGCGCAGCAAGCTTGGCGTGCTGCTGCTTGCCATGCGCGACAAGGAAGACCGCGTGCGCTTTTCCGGCTACGACGTGGCGATGTTCAAGGTCTTCGTGTTCTGCCTGGCCGCGGCGCTGTGCGCGGTGGGCGGCGCGCTGTTCACGCTGCAGGTGGGCTTTATGTCGCCGTCCTTCGTCGGCATCGTGCCCTCCATCGAAATGGTGATCTTTGCCGCGGTGGGCGGTCGCATGAGCCTGGTGGGCGCGGTCTGGGGCACGCTGCTGGTCAACTTCGGCAAGACGTATTTCTCCGAAAGCTTCCCCGACTTGTGGCTGTTCCTGATGGCGGCGTTGTTTATCGGCGTGGTGGTGGCCTTCCCCGACGGGCTGGCCGGTCTCTACGGCAGATACATGTCGCGCCGCGGCACCGCCGGTGGCCCCGTGGAGCCCGGCGAAACGGCCGCGGATGCGGCCTCGCCTGCCGCGGCGCCCTCCGCCGGCAAGGGGATTGCGGGCCGCATTGCGTGAAACCATGGCTGACGTTCCGCCCGAAACCGCGCGCGATGTCGGCCCCAGCACCGAACCCGGCGCCGCGCATGGCATCGCGCTTGGCGCCTGGTTCGCAGTCCCGTCCAAAGCGAGGAAGACGCCATGAGCAATACCGATTTCATGCTGGCGGTGGAAGACCTGACCGTGTCCTTCGACGGTTTTCGCGCCATCGACAATCTGACGCTGTATGTGGACCGCGACGAACTGCGCGTGATCATCGGCCCCAACGGCGCCGGCAAGACCACCCTGCTCGATCTCGTCTGCGGCAAGACCCGCGCCACCGGCGGCAGCATCAAGTTCGCCAACCGGGAAATGACCGGCCTGCCCGAATACCAGATCGTGCGCGCCGGCGTGGGCCGCAAGTTCCAGACGCCCTCCATCTACGAAAACCTCAGCGTGTTCCAGAACCTGGCCGTGTCGTTCCCGCGCGGACGCGGCGTGTTCGGCGCGCTCACCTTCCGCACCACGCCCGAAGTGCGCCAGCGCGTGGCCGACGTGGCGGCGGAGATCGGCCTGGTGGATGCGCTGGAGCGCGAGGCCGCGCAACTCTCGCACGGGCAGAAGCAATGGCTGGAGATCGGCATGCTGCTGATGCAGGAGCCGCAATTGCTGATGCTGGACGAACCCATTGCCGGCATGAGCGTGCGCGAGCGCGAGCAGACCGCGGCACTGCTCAAGCGCATCAGCCGCGGGCGTGCGGTGATCGTGATCGAGCACGACATGGATTTCGTCAAGCGCATCGCCGACAAGGTCACCGTGATGCACCAGGGCAAGATCCTCGCCGAAGGCTCGATGGAGCAGGTGCAGAACGACCCGCGCGTGATCGACGTGTATCTCGGCCATTGAACGGCCATTGAATCGAGGGAGACCAGCATGCTCGCAGTCGACAACGTGGTGGTGAATTACGGACAGAGCGAAGCGCTGCACGGCGTATCGTTCGCCGCCGCACAGGGTGAAACGGTGGCCATCATGGGCCGCAACGGGATGGGAAAGACGACGCTGTTCAAAGCCATGATCGGCATGTTGCCGGTACGCTCCGGCCAGGTCTGCGTGGACGGCCGCGACGTGGCGAACGACGAGAGCTATCGCCGTGTGCGCGCGGGCCTCGCCTACGTGCCGCAAGGCCGCATGATCTTCTCGCACCTTACCGTGGAAGAAAACATCCTGACCGGCATGGAGCAAGGCGGGAGCCGCCGCATTCCAGACGATGTCTTCGCCATGTTCCCGGTGCTGTTCGAGATGCGCCGCCGCAAGGGCGGCAACCTCTCCGGCGGGCAACAGCAGCAACTGGCGATCGCCCGCGCCCTGGTGGCCAACCCCAAGGTGCTGTTGCTGGACGAACCCACCGAAGGCATCCAGCCGTCCATCGTCAAGGACATCGCGCGCGCGCTCAACGAGATCCGCCGCACGCGCGACATCACCATCGTCTTCTCCGAGCAGGTGCTCAGCTTCGCGCTGGATGTGGCCGACCGCCTGCTGGTGATCGAAGGCGGCCGCTTCGTGCACGAGACGCACCGCGACGGCACCGACCTCGAGCGCATCCGGCAACTGCTGTCCGTATAGCCATAGCCGTACCCACCACTCCACCTACCCCACGCCAACACAGGAGGCATATCATGACGGATACCCTGATCAAGGTCGACCTGGCCGAATCCCCGTACGAGAACCCCAACGTCCACAACCGCTGGCACCCGGACATCCCGATGGCCGCCTGGGTCAAGCCCGGCGACGATTTCATCCTGGAGACCTACGACTGGACCGGCGGCTTCATCAAGAACAACGACTGCGCCGACGACGTGCGCGATATCGACCTGTCCATCGTGCACTTCCTCTCCGGCCCGGTCGGCGTGGAAGGCGCCGAGCCCGGCGACCTGCTGGTGGTGGACCTGCTCGACATCGGCGCCAAGGCGGAAAGCCAGTGGGGCTTCAACGGCTTCTTCTCCAAACAGAACGGCGGCGGTTTCCTGACCGACCACTTCCCGCTCGCGCAGAAATCGATCTGGGATTTCCACGGCCTCTACACTTCCTCGCGGCACATTCCCGGCGTCAACTTCGCCGGGCTGATCCACCCCGGGCTGATCGGCTGCCTGCCGGACAAAGCGCTGCTGGAAACCTGGAACAAGCGCGAGCTGGACTTTATCGCCACCGAGCCGGACCGCGTACCGCCGCTGGCCAACCCGCCCTTCGCTGCCACCGCCCACATGGGCCGCCTGCAGGGCGACGCGCGCGACCAGGCCGCCGCCCACGGCGCACGCACCGTGCCGCCGCGCGAGCATGGCGGCAACTGCGACATCAAGGACCTGTCGCGCGGCGCCAAGGTGTATTTCCCCGTCTACGTCGACGGCGCGGGCCTGTCGGTGGGCGACCTGCACTTCTCCCAGGGCGATGGCGAAATCACCTTCTGCGGCGCCATCGAAATGGCCGGCTGGGTGCATATGCGCGTCTCGCTGATCAAGGGCGGCATGGCCAAGTACGGCATCAGGAATCCCATCTTCAAGCCCAGCCCGGTCACGCCGAACTATAACGACTACCTGATCTTCGAAGGCATTTCGGTGGATGAAGCCGGCCGGCAGCATTACCTGGACGTGCACGTGGCCTACCGCCAGGCTTGCCTTAACGCCATCGAGTACATGACCAGGTTCGGGTACTCGCGCGCGCAGGCCTACTCCATCCTCGGCACGGCGCCGGTGCAGGGGCATATCAGCGGCGTGGTCGATATTCCCAATGCCTGCGCCACGCTGTGGCTGCCCACGCAGATCTTCGACTTCGATATCCGGCCGAGCGCGCAAGGGCCGGTCAAGCATATCAACGGGGATGTGGACCTGCCGATCTCGCCGGACATCGGCTGAACGCCGGCTTGCCGCCGGGTGCCGTCGCGCCCGCCAATGTCACGATCCATGCATGGAGACCACCAGATGCCGACCTACGATTACCGCTGCCAGGACTGTGGCGAATTCTCCGTGATGCGGCCCATCGCGCGGCGCGACGAACCTTGCGCCTGCCCGGGCTGCGGCAAGTCATCCGAGCGCGCGTTGATCGCCGCGCCTGCGCTGGCGAGCATGCCGGCCGCATCGAGGCGAGCCCATGCCATCAATGAACGCAGCGCCGCGGCGCCACGTGAATCGGCGCGTAGCGGGCATGGGCCGGGCTGCGGTTGCTGCGGCAAGGTGAAGCTGGCGGAGGCACCGGCGCATACCGCCAAGGGCAACCCGGCCGGGAGGCCCTGGATGATCAGCCACTGAAGGGGACGGGCGCCGCCTCGCCCCCGAACAGGTGCAGGAAGCGGTCGAGGATCAGCAGGTGATCCTCGAACATCTGCCCTTCCAGCGCCAGCAGTTCCTGCTGCGGCACCCAGCGCACGGCCGCCGCGTCATCGGCGGCGGCCACCGCCGGCAGCGCTTCCAGCGGCAGGTCGAAGAAGAAGGCGTGGGTCAGCGTGCGTCCGCGCAGGCTGCGCTCGGGGTGGTCGAACAGCGCCTGGTCGCGGCACGATTGCTGCAGCGCGGCCTTGGGCAGGCCGAAGCGGGTTTCCTCGTCGAGTTCGCGCAGGACCGCATCGGCCACGCGCTCATGCTGGTCGAGGAAGCCGCCGGGCAACGCCCATGTGCCACGCCCCGGCTGCCCGCCGCGCCAGATCAGCAGCACCTGGCCGCAGCAGCGCACCACCGCGTCCACGGTCACGAACACCGGCGGATACGGCGCCGCCGCCCAGCGGCGCCGGTGGTCTTCCAGGAAACGGTATTCGGCCAGCAGGACCGCGAACGCTTCCTGCCGGGCGAACTCGCGCAGGAAGACGGCGACCGGCGCGGGCAGCAGGCTGTCCAGCGTGCCCAGCTCGCCCTGCTGCTCGAACCACTGGCGGCGGACGTCGGCGGCATTGAGCTGTCCGAAGTTCGGCTGCGGCACCAGCGGCCAGCCGGGAAAGTCATTGAGATAGCCGGACGAGGCGTCCTTGAAATGTCCGAACAGGCCAACGCGCGCGGCGCCCGTTGCCAGCGCTCCGGCTTGCGCGGCAAGGGCACCGGCAACCGCGCCACGCACGGCAGCCGCCCAGCGCGGGCCTTCGTAGTAGTCCCGCACCGCCACGAAATGCAGGTCGGCGACGCGCGCGGGATCCCAGCCCGCCACGGCCCGCTCGATCATCTCGCGGCGCTCGGCGGCGGTGAAGGGATTCTTGACCGTGCGCGCGCCGCCCGCCGAACCCAGCACCACCACCACCCTGCGCGCCTGCGTCAGCGCCTGGCGCAGCATGGCCAGGTGGCCGTTGTGAAAGGGTTCGAAGCGGCCGATGTAGACCAGGTAGTCGAACGATCCGTCCGCATTCTCGTTGTCGCGCATCTCGTTATTCCTTGTGACCTGCCAGGCCGGCCTGGCCGGCAAACATGCATGATAGCCCGCGCATCAATCGCGGTAGCGCGCCGCGATCGGCATCTGCCGTCCGTTGCCAAAAGCGCGGTTGCGCAACCGGATGATGGGCGGTGCCTGGCGGCGCTTGAACTCGGACCGCGCCACCAGGTCCAGCACGCGCGCGACCAGCACCTGTTGCCCGTCCTCCTGCAACTGCCGCACGAAGGCGCGCGCCGTGTCGTACTCCGCCGGGCGCAGCCGCTCGCCCTCGATATGGAACTTGAGGATCTCGTCGAGCACCGGGTAGGGCGGCAGCGAATCGCTGTCGCGCTGGCCCTCGGACAACTCGGCGGAGGGCGCCTTGTCGATGATCGCCTGCGGGATCAGCTCGCGGCCGTGCCGCGCGTTGTAGTGGCGCGCCAGCGCGAACACCTCGGTCTTGTAGAGGTCGCCGATGATGTTGAGGCCGCCGTTGGTGTCGCCGTACAGCGTGCAGTAGCCCACCGAGATCTCGGACTTGTTGCCGGTGGTCAGCAACAGGTGGCCGAAGTGGTTCGAGTAGGCCATCAGGATGGTGCCGCGGATGCGCGCCTGCAGGTTCTCCACGGTCAGCCGCGAGGGGTCCGCGGCGAAGGCCGTATCGAAGCCGCCGCGGTATGCCGCCACCAGTCCGGCGATGGGATGCTCGAGCAGCGTCACGCCGAGGTTGCGGCACAGCGCGGCGGAGTCCGTCACGCTGCCCGCGCTGGAGTACTGCGAGGGCATGGTGATGGCGACCACGTTGTCCGGCCCCAGCGCATCGGCGGCCAGCGCCAGCGTGAGCGCGCTGTCGATGCCGCCCGAGCTGCCGATCACCACCTTGCCGAAGCCGATCTTGGCGGCGTAGTCCCGCAGGCCGAGCACCACCTGCCGGTAGTAGAACTCGCTGTCCGGGAGCTCGATGCCGACCCGCTCGCGCAGCGGCCCGCCGGCGTCCGCGAAACCGCCGTCGAAGTCCACCGTGGCCACCGCTTCCTCGAAGCAAGGCAACTGGCGCACGACGCCATGGCGCGGATCGAGCGCGAAGGACGCGCCGTCGAACACGATCTGGTCGTTGGCGCCCACCTGGTTGACGTAGACCAGGGGCAGCTTCCAGCGCGCGCCGATGCGCTCGAACAGCGCATGGCGCTGGTCCAGCTTGCCGACGTTCGAAGGGCTGGCATTGATGCACACCAGCAGCTGCGCGCCAGCAGCGGCCAGCGCGCCCACCGGGTCGAGCGCGTAGTCCGTGCCGCGGTCGTTCCACGCGTCCTCGCACACCAGGAAGCCAACCCGCACGCCACCGATGGCGAGCAGCGCGGGATTGGCCGGGCCGGGCTCGAAATGGCGCAGGTCGTCGAAGATGTTGTAGGTGGGCAGCAGCTGCTTGTGATAGGTCAGCGTCACCGCGCCGCCCTGGATCACCAGCAGGCTGTTGTGCAGCGGCTTGCCCACGCCCGCATTGCGCGTCACCGCACCGATCACCAGCGCTGCGCTGGTCTGCCCGGACAGCGCCAGCACCGCATCGAGCGCGCGCTGCTGGCGCGCCAGGAAGTCCGGTTCCTCGACCATGTCCTGCGGGTAATAGCCGGACAGGCACAGTTCGGAAAACACCACCAGGTGAGCCCCGGCGGCCTCGGCCTGCGCCACGGCGGCGCGGATGCGCGCCAGGTTGGCGGAGAAGTCGCACAGCTTGTAGTCGAGCTGCGCCATTGCGATACGCAAGGTCATTTCGATTGCCTCCATCGGAGCCGGCGCGCCAGCGCGCTCAGCCTCCCTTGATCTCGAACACATCGGACAGGTAGTTGAGGAAATGGACGTCCTCGCACATGCCCTTGCCCGGACTGTCGCTCACCTTGGCCACGGGCTGTCCGTTGCAGGACACCAGCTTCATCACGATCTGCAGCGGCTCGGGTCCGCAGTCGTTGGACAGGTTGGTGCCGATGCCGAAACCCACCCGCGTGCGTCCGGCGAAGTGGCGGTACAGCGCGAAAGCGCGCTCCAGGTCCAGCCCGTCGCTGAACACCAGCTGCTTGGTGGCGGGATCGATCTTCATCGCCTGGTAGTGCGCGATGGCCTTCTCGCCCCAGGCGAAGGGATCGCCCGAGTCGTGCCGCAGGCCGTCGAACAGCTTGCAGAAGTAGAGGTCGAAGTCACGCAGGAAGGCATCCATGCCGACCACGTCGGTCAGCGCGATGCCGAGGTCGCCGCGATACTCGCGCACCCAGTGTTCCAGCGCATTCTTCTGGAAATCGCGCAGGCGCGAGCCGAAGCACTGGAAGGCCTGCAGGTATTCATGCGCCATGGTGCCGATCGGCGTCAGGCCGTGGCGCATGGCCAGCAGCACGTTGCTGGTGCCGCGCATCAGCCCGCCCGCCTCGCGCGCCAGCGTGGCCACCACCTCTTCATGCCAGTCCCGCGAGAAGCGGCGGCGCGTGCCGAAGTCGAAGAAGACAAAGGGAAAGCGCTGCGCCGGCTGCGCCTCCAGGTCCTTGAGCAAGGCCAGCTTGGCGCCCAGCCGCGCGCGGCCCTCCGCCAGCGCGGCAGCCTGCGGAAACTGGCGGAAGTAGACCTCGTTGACGATGGCCAGCACATAGATCTCGAACAGCATCACATGCAGCATCGGGCCCTTGACGCGGATCTCCAGCGCGTCGGGCGCACCGGCCGGCACCGTCACGGAGATAAAGCGCCGCTGCAACTGGAACAGACGCAGGAAGTCGACGAAATCGGATTTGATAAAACGCAGGCTGCCGAGATAAGCCAGCTCCGCCTCGGTGAAGCGCAGCGCGCACAGCGCGTCGAGCTGCGCCTCGATCTCGGCGCGCAACGCGGCCAGCGGCCGCTCAGGCTGGTTGCGGCACTTGAAGGCGTACTCGGCCTGGGTCTCGGGCTGGTGGTGCAGGATCTCCTGCATCATCGTGAACTTGTAGAGATCGGTGTCGAGCAGCGACGCGATCACGGGCGAGAAGCGGGACGGGAGCTTGCGCGGGGTGGCGGTCATGGTGTCCTCTGGCGGAAATCGTGGGATTGGCGGATTGCGCGCTCAGGCCAGCCAGCCGGTGCTGGTGGCGGTGCGCATGCCGCGCGAGCGCATGTCGTCGATAAAGGCTTGCCCCTGTGCTTCGAAGCCCGGCACCGGGCTGGCGCAGTCGGTCAGCAGCACCAGCTTGCCGACGCCATCCGCGCCGAGCCGGTCGGCCAGGTCGCGCACCGTGCTGGCCACGCAGTGCGAGAGCGCCTCGCCGCCCACCAGGATGGTGTCGGCCGCTGCCAGGCGCGCGATCCAGCGGGGGTCGGGCAAGGTGGCCGCATCGGCCGCGTCCGGCACCTCGGCCTGGATCGCTGAGTAGTGCTCGGTGCCGGCATTGGTGCCCTTGGCCACATAGCCGACCGGCCTCAGCCGGCCGCGGCTCCAGTTCGCCAGCGCGCCGGCCAGCGCCTGCTGCACGCCATGGCCCCAGCTGCCCACCAGGCAGTGCTCGGGCCAGACCAGCAACTGGTAGCGGCCACGTTCGGCCAGCGCGCGCACATAAGCCAGGCTTTGCGCCTGCCGCGCCGGATCCCGCGCCAGCCAGCGGCCCGTCTCCACCTCGGCCACGCTGATCGGGGTGAACGGTGCCGGCGCCGCGCCGTCGGCATCGCGCCACCAGGTGGGATGCGCGATATCGAAGGCGCTGTGGGAATCGAGCGTGACGTCCACCGCGTCGATGGCATCGCCCCGGCGTGCCAGCAGGGCGGCCAGGCGCGTCAGGTCGGCATTGGCGCCGGGCACCGGCAACGCTGCGCCGGGCAGGTCGCAGAAATCATTCTGCGGATCGATGATCAGGAGTTGCACGATGGGTCGGCCGGTCATGATGGCTGCTCACGGTCTGAGTGGGTGGTTGACCGAATATTGGCAGACTTATTTCTATTTTGCAACTAAGTATTTTAATGTGCAGAAGATCGGCGGCCAGCGATACGGCCACGCAGCCACTTTTCCTCGGCAAGAAAAATGCGAGTTTCTGCCGATATCGAGTCGACCCTCACAATCTTCTTGCCAGGAAGCCGAGTCTTAGTGCTAAATTGCACCTAACAAAGAGACAATGAAAAGCTGAGTCACAGGATGGAATCCCAGATCATCGTCACGGTCGACGTGGTGCTGCTGACCCTGAGCGAAGGCGCGCTCAAGACCGTGCTGCTGCGGCGTGACAACGAGCCCTACGCCGGCCAGCCGGCCCTGCCGGGCGGCTATATCCACCCCGGGGAGGATCGCGACGCGCTGGCAGCGGCCGGCCGCGTGCTGCGCCAGAAGACCGGGCTGGTTTCCCCTTACCTGGAACAATTGTTCACCTTCAGCGGCGGCGTGCGCGACCCGCGCGGCTGGTCGGTCAGCGTCGCCTATTACGCCCTGGTGCACGAAAGCCTGCTGCGGCCCGGCCCGCGCCACCACTTCGAACTCGCCCCGGTGGACGCCTTGCCCGACCTGCCGTTCGACCACAACCGCATCGCCGCGCAGGCCGCGCAGCGCCTGCGCGACAAATCGGGCTACTCGGCGCTGCCCTGCCATCTGCTGCCTCCCGCCTTCACCCTGCGCGAGCTGCAGCAGACCTATGAGCTGGTGCTGGGCAGCAGCCTGGACAAGAGCGTGTTCCGCCGCAGGCTGGGCGAGCTCGACTTCCTGGAAGCGGTGCCCGACGCGGTGCGCCAGGGCAAGCACCGGCCCGCCCAGCTGTACCGGCTCAAGCCGCAGGCGCGGCTGGCGCTGTTCAACAAGACCATGTAGGCCCTCGCCGAGGGCACAGGAGTCGCACCATGACAACACCCGGCCAGCTCGACCGCTACCTTGGCTGCCTGCTCGGCCTGGCCAGCGGGGATGCGCTCGGCACCACCGTGGAGTTCAGCCCGCGCGGCAGCTTCGCGCCGCTGACCGACATGGTCGGCGGCGGGCCTTTCGACCTGCCCGCCGGCGCCTGGACCGACGACTGCTCGATGGCGCTATGCCTGGCGCACAGCCTGCTCCATCGCCAGGGCTTCCATGCCGTCGACCAGATGAACCGCTACTGCAACTGGGCGGAACTGGGCTACCTCAGCAGCACCGGAGAATGCTTCGATATCGGCAGCACGGTGGCCCGCGCACTGGCGGCCTACCGTGGCAGTGGCGACCCCTTCAGCGGCTCGACCGATCCGTCCTCGGCCGGCAACGGCTCGCTGATGCGGCTGGCGCCGGTGCCGATGTACTACTGGCGGGACCCGGCACGCGTGATCCATTTTTGCGGCGAGAGCGCGCGCACCACCCACGGCGCCCCCGAGGCGGTCGATTGCACGCGGCTGTTCGGCGCGCAACTGCGTGCGGCGCTGGCCGGCGCCGACAAGGAAACCGTGCTGTTCCGCAGCGGCTACCAGCCAGGCGAGCCCAAGGTCGGCGCCATTGCCGCAGGCGAATGGCGCGGCAAGGACGAGTCCGCCGTCCGTGGCAGCGGCTATGCGGTGGCGTCGCTGGAAGCCGCGCTGTGGTGTTTCTGGCAAAGCGAGGATTTCGCGACGGCCGTGCTGCGCGCGGCCAACCTGGGCGACGATGCCGACACCACCACCGCCATCTGCGGCCAGATCGCGGGTGCGTACTACGGCGTGGATTCGATCCCGGCGCACTGGCGCGAGCGGCTGGCGATGGGCGAGGAGATCGCCGGACTGGCCACGCGGCTGTACCAGGAACGCGAAGGCGGAGCGGACTGAGGAACGGCAAGGCGGGCGATGCGTGGCGGCAGGCGCCGGCCGGATGCCGCCAGGCACTGCGCTAACGCAGCTCGCAACACATGCAGAGCGGCAGCGCGCCTTCGTTGCGGCGGAACTCGCGCGAGGCGCGAACCTCCTCCGGCAAGCGCTCGGCCGAGATCAGCGAGAAACCATAGCGGGCGAAGTAGTTCGGGCAATCGGCCGAAAGCAGCACCGCGCGCCGGCAGCCGTTGGCCCTGGCGCGCATCAGCAAGGCCGAAACCAGATGGGAGGCGATGCCGCGATCGCGATAGGGCGGCAGCACCGCCACCGAGCGCACCACGATGGTTTCGCCATAGGATTCGGCCCCTGCGCAACCGACGGTCTTGCCGTCGAGCAGGGCAATATGGAACATCGCCAGCGACGCATCGAGGTCGTCGCCGGCGAGGCCACAGAGTTCGAGGACTTCCGCGATGGCCGGCCAATCGGCCGGTTGTGCGGCGCGGACACGCAGATCTCTTGTCATTGCTAATATCTCCCCGCCACGCACGATGGCGGAGGTTGTCATGGATGGACTGCGGTAGCCTGACAGTACCTGATTCGGGCGACTTGTTCCAGCCGGGAAAACGGCAAAAAAGACGCTTGTTCCACCGAATAACTCAAATGGGTGAGACCGGAACGGGTGAGACCGGAAACGGTACTGACGAGGCCTGCCCGGCCTGGCTGGCCGAACGCGGAGATATGACAAGCGATGCGTTTTATGGTTCGCGCTGGCGCACGGCAAATCTGAAGTTCGTGTATCGTGCCCACCCGATACCGCGCAACCCTTCCGGACATGACACATATGCTCCGCGCCGCCCTACTCGCTACCAGCTCCGTGCTCGCGGCTTGCGCCGGCGCTTCTTTTGATTTCAACCAGGCGCGCGCCGTGAAACCGGGCATGAGCGACGCCGAACTGCAGCAGATCATGGGCGCGCCCGACGCGGTCACCACCCCAGGGGCCGACACGGTGTGGATTTGGATTTACAGGTCGGCCGACCCGGCCGCTGGCCTGCGCAGCGTGAGATGTATCGTCAAGGACCGGAAGGTGGTGGAAATCATCATCCCGGACGAGCACTGACGACGCACCGCGGGCGGCAGCCGGCCCGATACCACCGGCAATCGTCCCTCCGGCCATTCATGGCAGCGCCAGAACAAAGAAAAGCCCCGAAGAATCAGGGCCTTATGGAGGCGGGGGGAACGGAATCGAACCGCCGTGTACGGCTTTGCAGGCCGTCGCATAACCACTCTGCCACCCCGCCGCTGACGGGACGCCTCGATCGGCGTCCGCGCTACAGTGCGGGGCGCAGTGTAGCCGGAAATGAAAAATCCTGCACGGCACGCGATCGCTTGCTCAGCGCGACAGGATCGACATGGTGATTCGCGAGACGCACACCATCTTGCCCTCGTCATCGCGAATCTCGATGGCCCACACGTGCGTGGTGCGGCCGATGTGGATCGGCGTGGCCGTGCCGGTCACGAAGCCGGTCCGCGCGGCGCGCACATGGTTGGCGTTGATGTCGAGTCCCACGCAGTATTGCGCCTCGCTATCCAGGCACAGGCTGGCGGCGCAACTCCCCAGGGTCTCCGCCAGCAGCACCGAGGCCCCGCCATGCAGGATGCCGTGCGGCTGCACGGTGCGGCGGTCCACCGGCATGCGGGCGCTGAGCGAGGTGTCGCCGATTTCCGTGAACACAATGCCCAGCTGTTCGACGGCGGTGTCCTTGTGACGAGCCTGGAGCGTCTCCAGGGAGGGGGGCGATTTCCACAGCACGTTTCGTCTCCTGTTTGGCTTGAGCACGATTCTAAGGCCCTGGCGCAGATCGCGCCGGGGCCGCCGGCGCTGCGTATGGACTGGTATCCTGAAGCCTTGGACAAAGACAACGCCAAGGCCCGGGACAGGGCCTGCCACCCTGCCCACGCACGATCGCCACGTCCTGCGGCAGGACAGGAGACGACAATGCATCCGCACACCACGCGCGACACCGCGGCGCAGGCCAGCGAGGTCCATCTGGCGGCCAGCGTCAGCGGACTGCTGCTGTCGCTCTACCGGCTTGCCGCGACGGAGCGCATCGGCGCGTTCGAGCAGCGCGTCTTCACACTGCTGCACGAGCATATGGAATTCGACAGCGCCTGGCTCGGGCACTCCACGCTCACGCCGCTGGGACCGCAGTTGCACAGCAGCCATACCGATAACGCGGTCCCCGGCTTTGTCACCGACTGGGAGCAGGTAAAGGGACAAGACCCGCTGGTCGGCCTGGTCGCCGGCAGGCCCGGCGGGACGGTCGCGCTATCCGTGCAGCGCGAGGCGCTGGGCCTGCCGCTTCGCGCGCTGTGCCGGCGGCAAGGCATCGCCCATGTCCTGTGCGGGGCGCACCTTGCCGCGCCGGCGCGTCGCACCACCCACCTCTCGCTATATCGCAAGCCAAGGCGGCAGCCCTATGCCGAACGCGACCTCAGGATGGTGGAATGCGTGATCGCCCACCTGGCCGCGGCGCTGGAGCAGAACCGGCTGTGCCGGATGCGCGAAATGCGGGACAGCGGCAACGACAGCGACAGCGACAGCGACGGCACGGCGACCGCGCTATTCGACGCCGACGGCTTCCTGCAGTATGCCGACGAATCCTTCTGCGAGCGGATGGCGCTGCAATGGCGGGCATGGGACGGGCTCACGCTGCCGGGCGAAGCGCGCCAGCCTCTGCTGCACGCGCGCGGCGCGGGATTCACCGGCGCATGCCTGCGGCTGACGGCGGAACGGGTGGGCGACCTGGTGCTGGTGCGCGCGTGCCCGCGCGGAGCCGCCGGCCTGCTCACGCCGCGCGAGCTGGCCGTGGCCCGGCTGTTCGGCAAGGGCTTGAGCCACAAGGTCGTGGCCCGGCAACTCGGCATCGCCCCGACCACCGTGCGCCACCATCTCCGGCAGGCCTACGCCAAGCTGGGGGTCGGCGACAAAGGCGCGCTGGCCGGGCGGCTGCGCGGCTAGCCGGTACGTGGCCGCGGCCGGGACCCCGGGGGGTCCTGCAATTGAACGGTTTCCACCGCGCCACCCCGCTGTTCAAATGCCTGTACCGCCAGCCACGGCTGGCGCCGCGGAGCCGATCGTGAATCCGCCCGGACAGGAGACGACACCAGATGAACATCGCCGAATATGCGAGCTACGACGCCACCGGACTCGCGCAGGAGATCCGCGCGCGGCGCCTATCCCCCGACGAGGCAATGGCGGCTGCGCGCGCCGCCGCGGCCAGCATCAACCCGCAGCTGAACGCGCTGATCGATACCTTTGCCGCGCCGCTGGACTATGCGCCCGACGGCCCGTTCGCCGGGGTGCCGTTCCTGCTCAAGGACCTGGTGCTCCATGCGCGCGGCGTGCCTTGCGACAACGGCTCGCGGATGACGGCCGGGCGCATCGTGCCGCAGGCCGATACGGAACTGATGGCACGGTTCCGGCGCGCCGGCTTTGCCACCTTCGGCCGCACCACCACGCCGGAGTTCGGCTTCAATGCCAGCACCGAATGCCGGCTGCACGGCCCGACCCGCAACCCGTGGCAGCCGCAGCACAGTCCCGGCGGCTCCAGTGGCGGCGCGGCGGCAGCGGTGGCGGCCGGCATCGTGCCGGTGGCGCACGCCAACGACGGTGGCGGCTCCATCCGCATCCCGGCCGCCGCCTGCGGGCTGGTCGGACTCAAGCCATCGCGCGGACGCACGCCGGCCGGGCCGGACCACGGCATGCCGCTGCTCGGCCTGGGCGCCGAGTTCGTATTGACCCGCAGCGTGCGCGACTGCGCGGCCATCCTCGACGCCGTCGAAGGGCCGGACACCGGCGCGGTATTCCATATCGAACGCCCCGCCCAGCGCTATGCCAGCGTCACGGCAACGCCGCCACGGCGCCTGCGCGTGGCCGTCTCGACCCGCTTCCCCGGCGCCGGTGAAACCCATGCGGACTGCATTGCCGCGGTGCAGACCGCGGCGCAGGCGCTGGAGGCGATGGGGCACCAGGTCGAGTTCGCCAGCCCGGAGTACTGCGCCGAGTCCTTCGCCCGCGCCAATATGACGGCCTGGACTTCCTTTCTGGCGGCCAGCGCGCTGGGGGCCGGCCAATGGATAGGCCGGCCCTATGACGGCAGCGGCGTGGAGGCCTGCACGCGCGCCTGCATCGAGCACGGGCTGGCGCTGAAGGCGCTCGACCTCGAACTGGCCCTGGCCGACATGAATACAGTCGCGCGCGCGGTCGGCCGCTTCTTTACCCGCTACGACCTGCTGGTGACTCCCGTCACGCGCGTGCCTACCGCTCCGCTCGGCCTGCTCGACCAGGATGACCCTTCGCTCGATGCGCGTGGCTGGTGCGACAAGGTATTCGACTACTGCCCCTTCACGCCGCTGTTCAACGTCACCGGCACGCCGGCCATCTCGCTGCCGCTTGGCCGGTCCGGCGAACTGCCGCTGGGCGTGCAATTCGCCGCGCCGATGTGCGACGAGGCAACGCTGCTCCAGGTCGCCGCGGCGCTCGAGGAGGCGCTGCCGTGGCGGGCCAGGCTGCCGCGCATCCATGCCGCGCGCATGCTGGCCTGACGGGCACCGTGGCGTCCTCCGGACTGCTGACGGCGCCTGATCTGCGTTGCCGGTCTCCGCTCGCGTTTGCGGGGGCGGCGGATTCTTTGCCGGCATGAGCGCCTGCCCGGCCAGCGGCGACCGCGGCAAGACGCCGCCGCCGCTGATCGTGCGGGAGATCCCGGAGCGCATTCTCGACGTGCCGCTATCCCCGGCGGAAGCCGCCTTCCTGCAGCGGCACCAGGCCGGCGAGGACGCCGCCGGCCCGGCGTGACGAGCCAGTGCCAGGCCAGGGCGGGTTCAGGCCGGATGCGTGAACCCGCGCATGCCCTCCCGTCTCGCTGCGCGTCCTGGCGCGATGCCAGGCATTGCCGGTAGCGAGCCCGGCGACCGTCGGGCGCAGCAGGCTGGAATCCTCCAGCGTATCCCCGTCGTACTCCAGCAGGCCCGAATCCAGCATCTTGCGGATCTGCCAGCCATGGACGAACGCAATCTCGCACTGCGATGCCTGGTCGACCAGGTTCACGCCTGGCAGAAGCTTGCCCCATGGGTCACGGGAAATGCGCAACACCGCCCCAGCGACCACTCTTCCCAATAGTTCGCCCTGTCTCATCTGCACCTCACGCTTCGCTTCGTTGTATCCCGGCGGGACAGCACCCGCCCGGGCGTGAGGATACAAAGTTCCGCGGCGGCAAAGCTCACAGATGCTCACAAGCGGCCGCGCCGCTGGCGATGCCTAAGCGACGGCCTGTTCCTGCCAGCGCTGCAGCAGCATGTAGCCAACGCCGCGCACGGTGCGAATGGCCTGGCCGTGCGGCCAGGCTTGCGCCAGCTTGCCGCGCAGCCGGCTGATGGCGACTTCCAGCCGGTGTTCGTCGAAATCGAAATAGCTGCCGCCCAGTGCCTCGACCAGTTGCCGCCGCCCGGCCGGATCCGGGGCGCTGCGCAGCAGCGCCTGCAGCAACTGGCTCTCGATGCGGGTGAGCATCAGCGCCTTGCCCTCCGGCGTCGTCGCCGTGAGACGCCGCGCATCGAGGCGCCAGCACGCGGCCGGCGCCAGGGACGGAAGCGCGACGCCCGCGGCGGCAGGAGCGGGACCCAGCCGCCGCAGCAGGTTGGCGATGACCGCCAGCAGTTCCTCCGCCGGCGCCGGCTTGACAAGATAGGCATCGGCGCCGCGGCGCAGCCCGGCCAGGCGGTCGGGCGCCATGCCGCGCGCCGTGAGCATGACGATGCCCAGCTCGGGCCGGGACTGGCGCAGCCGCTCGCAAATGGAAAGCCCATCCTCGCCAGGCAGGCCCAGATCGAGGATCACCAGCCGGCATGGCTGGCCGGCCAGGTGGGCGTCGAGCGCGGCACCGTCGGCCAGCCCGGTCACCGCATAGCCCGCATAGGTCAGGTGGAAGGCCAGTTCCGTGCGCAGCCGCTCGTTGTCTTCGACCAGTGCGATCGGGAGCCGGGACGCCCCAGGCGAGATCGTCATGATGCCTCCGGCAGCCAGACCACGAAGCTGGCGCCGTCACGCCTGCGGGTATCGCACCACAGGCGGCCGGCATGCTGCTCGACGATCTTGCGCGCCAGCGGCAATCCCAGCCCCAGCCCTGGCTGGTCCGCCGCGCCGTCGAGACGGAGAAACCGTTCGAAGATCGCCTCTTCCTTGCCTTCGGGCACACCCGGGCCGCTGTCGCTGATGCGCCAGACCACGCCGCGCCGGCCCTCGTTGGGGCCCGGTGCGATCCCTATCCGGATCGGCGTCGCCGGCTTCGCGTACTTGACCGCGTTGTCGAGCAGGTTGAGCAGGACGAAATACAGCAGGCGGGCTTCGCCCTCGTGCCGGGGCAGCGGGGCATCGACCTCGAGCACGACGCGCTCGGCGACCTGCGGCTCGACCGTGGCCAGCACCTCGCGGCTGAGATCGGCCAGGTCCAGTGGCGCCGCCTCGATCCGGTGCCCGTCAGGCATCAGCCGCTCGCGGGCCTCGGCCAGCTCCATCAGCGACTTCAGGCGCCGCACGGCGAGCTGGATACTCTCGTAGCGGCTGCCCCGCTGGCCGCGATCGGCGCCGGACTCATCCAGCAGACGCAAACTGTAATTGGCGGCATCGATCACGGCCACGGGCGTGCGCACCTCGTGCGTCATCATGGCCAGCAGCCGGCTTTGCTCCTCGCGCGCGGCCCGCTCGCGCAGGGAAGACGCCAGGGCGTCGCTGGCCTGCCGTTGGGCCTCGCCGCTGGTGCGTTCGGCATCGCGCACCTGCAGCACGATGCTCAGGTGCAGGATCAGCACCAGCGGCAGGTCGACGAGGTGGGCGGCCTGCAGGGCGGCGGGATCGAGCCGGATCAGTCCGAGCGTGCCCAGGATGCTCGGCAGGATGCTGAGGCAGTAAAGGATGAAGCCGGCCGCGGTCAGCCGGCCGGAGACGATAAAGGCGGCCGCGGTCAGCCGGCCGGAGAAACTGCCGCTTCGCCACTGGCGCAGGTAGGCGGGTATCGACAAGGCGTGTCCCAGCAGCCCAGCGGCATAGAGCACCGTTGCAAAGGCGCCGAAGTGGCCGGTGAAAGACGCGACGACGACCAGCACGCCCATCAGCATGATGAACTGGGCGTAGCGATACAGGAACGGGAAATACTCCCGGAACTGCAGCAGCCGGGACTGGAACAGGCTGACGCAGAAGAAATGGACGCCCAGCAGCACGTTGGTAAACAGCAATGTCGTCGCCGTGTCGTGCGGGAACAGGAACTGGCCGGCCAGCCCGTCGGCAGCAAACCAGCGCGTGGTCGCGGCCAGCACGAACAACGCGAACAAGCCATAGAGACTGCGCCGGGTCGCCAGCCAGCCCGCGAGATTGAACAGCACCACCGTCAGCATGAAGCCCAGGTAGAGGCCATAGCCGACGTTCTCCCTCTCGTTGGCCGCCTGCAGGGCCGGGCCGTGCCAAAGGTAGAGCATCACCGCCATGGTCCTGGCGCTCTGGACGCGCAGATACAGGACCTCGCCCTGGCGCGCCTGCGCAAGGCGGAAGCTCGCCGCGCGATAGGGCGCTTCGCGCAGATCGAAAGGCACCGCATTGCCGCTGCGCCGCTCGGACCAGCTGCCATCCGCCCGGGGCTCGTAGAGGCGCACGTCGTCCAGCACGCCGGGCGGCACCTCCAGCCAGCGTTCGCCACCTTGCGCGGCGGCCGGCAGCACCACGCGGAACCAGTAGGCGTCGCGCGTAAAGCCTGCGCTCAGTCCACGCTGCAGCGGCTGGAAGCTGGCGGCGCGCGCCGCCGCCTGCTCCACCGTCATGCGCCCACCGGGATCGCGCAGCCATGCCGCGTCGGGCGCCTGCAGCAGCAACGGGTCCGTATCGGCGGCCCAGGCCCTGACAGCCGGCAGGGAAAACAGGATCAGGAAAAGCCATGCAAGCCGCGCGGCGGCGCAGCGTCCCAGGGCCCGGCGCCGGGCTGTGGGTGTCACGCGACCGTCTCCGGCGGCGCGCTCACCAGACGTTCGCCATCGCGCCAGCCGCTGCGGCGCGGCCGGCTACTGCAGGACGTACGGGAACGCGGGAAAGGAAAGTGGGACAGATGACGATTGCCTGATGAGGATTGCAGCAAGCCAGGCCGGCCCGCGTCGGCAAGGCGGCAGACGGGATGGCCCGCCCTCGGCCGCTGTTGCGCGCCGCGCTTCCAGCCATCATGCCAACGCGTACAACCCGGCCGGCCGTGCCAGCCGCCGGGCCTCCCCGGCGGCCCACCTTACTCGACCGTGACCGACTTCGCCAGATTGCGCGGCTTGTCCACGTCCGTGCCGCGTGCGCAGGCCGTATGATAGGCCAGCAACTGCAGCGGCACCGTGTGCAGGATCGGCGAGAGGTCGCCGTAGTGCTCCGGCAGGCGGATCACCTGGATGCCGTCGGTGGACTGGATATGGGTGTCGCTGTCGGCGAACACATAGAGCCGGCCACCGCGGGCGCGCACTTCCTGGATATTGGACTTGAGCTTCTCGAGCAGGGCGTCGTTGGGCGCCACCGTGACTACCGGCATGGCCTCGGTCACCAGCGCCAGCGGGCCGTGCTTGAGTTCGCCGGCGGGATAGGCTTCCGCGTGGATATAGGAGATTTCCTTGAGCTTGAGCGCGCCTTCGAGGGCGATCGGGTAATGCAGGCCACGGCCCAGGAACAGCGCATTCTCGCGGCGGGCGAAGTCTTCCGACCAGGCGATGATCTGCGGCTCCAGCGCCAGCACGCCATGCAGCGCGACCGGCAGGTGGCGCAGGTTGGTGAGCGCGGCGGCCTCGGCCTCGGGCGTGATCTTGCCGCGCACCTTGGCCAGCGCGATGGTCAGCATGTACAGCGCGGCGAGCTGGGTGGTGAAGGCCTTGGTCGAGGCCACGCCGATCTCGGTGCCGGCGCGGGTCAGGAAGCGCAGCTCCGTCTCGCGCACCATGGCGCTGGTGGCAACGTTGCACACCGCGAGCGTGTGGGCGTGGCCGAGCGACTTGGCATGGCGCAGCGCGGCCATGGTGTCGGCGGTTTCGCCGGACTGCGAGATCACCACCACCAGCGCGCGCGGATTGGGCACGGTCTCGCGATAGCGGTATTCGCTGGCCACCTCGACCTGGGTCGGGATCCTGGCGATGGATTCGAGCCAGTACTTGGCGGTGCAGCCGGAGTAGTAGCTGGTGCCGCAGGCCAGGATCAGCACGCTGTCGATCTCGCTGAACACGCTTTGTGCCCGCTCGCCGAACAGGTCCGGCGTGATGGCGTCGATGCCTTCCAGCGTGTCGCCGAGCGCGCGCGGCTGCTCGAAGATCTCCTTCTGCATGAAGTGGCGGTACGGCCCGAGCTCGACCGCCGCGGCGTGGGTTTCGACCACGCGCACTTCGCGCTCGACCAGGTGGTCGTGCACATCGCGGATGGTGGCGCCCTCGCGGGTGATCTCCACCACGTCGCCCTCTTCCAGGTAGATGATACGGTTGGCGGTGCCGGCCACGGCCAGCGCGTCGGATGCCAGGAACGACTCGTTCTCGCCCAGCGCCACCACCAGCGGCGAGCCGGCGCGGGCGCCGACCACGCGCTCCGGATGGTCCTTGGAGAACACGGCGATGGCATAGGCGCCATGCAGGCGCTTGGTCACCGCGCGCACCGAGGCGAACAGGTCGCCGCGGGTGGCGCTGCTGGGATAGGTGTAGACCTGGTGGATCAGGTGGGCGACCACCTCGGTATCGGTCTGCGACTCGAAACCGTAGCCGGCGGCGCGCAGCTCTTCGCGCAGCGGCTCGTAGTTCTCGATGATGCCGTTGTGCACCAGCGCAATGGTCTCGCCCGAAAAGTGCGGGTGGGCGTTGGTGGTGTCGGGCTTGCCGTGCGTGGCCCAGCGGGTATGCGCCACGCCGGTCAGGCCAGACAGGCCGGAGGCGCGGGTCTGCTCGTCAAGGTCGGCCACGCGCGATACCGTGCGGGCGCGCTCGAGCGCGCCCTCGCGCACCACCGCCACACCGCAGGAATCATAGCCGCGGTACTCCAGGCGGCGCAGGCCTTCGATCAGGACAGGAACGATATTGCGCGTGGAAACCGCGCCGACGATGCCGCACATAGTCTTCTCCCACAAGGTGCGGCCATTGCCGCACCGGATAATTGGCGCGGGGACGGCAATGCCGCCCACCGCGGATTGCCACCGCCGCCAGGCCTCAGCCCGGCCAGGCGGTGGCCGGGTTCATTTCTTGGCCTGCTTGACCGGCCGCTTCCAGGCATCGAGCGTCATCTGCCTGGCGCGCGACAGGGTCAGCTTGTCTGCCGGCGCATCCTTGGTCAGCGTGGTGCCGGCGCCAATGGTGGCGCCGCGCCCCACCGTCACCGGCGCAACCAGCTGCGTATCGGAGCCGATGAAGACATCGTCCTCGATCACGGTGCGGAACTTGTTGGCGCCGTCGTAGTTGCAGGTGATGGTGCCGGCGCCGATATTGACGCGCGAGCCGATCGTGGCATCGCCCACGTAGGCCAGGTGGTTGGCCTTGCTGTGCGCGCCGAACTGGCTGTTCTTGACCTCGACGAAGTTGCCGATATGCACGTCCTCGCCCAGTACCGTGCCGGGGCGCAGGCGCGCATAGGGGCCGATGCGGCCTTGCGCGCCAACGCTGGCGTCCTCGAAATGGCAGAAGGGCTGAACCCGCGCGCCCGACGCGACGGTGCTGTTGCGGATCACGCAGTTGGCCCCGATGTGCGCACCGTCTTCCAGGTGCACGCGCCCTTCGAACACGCAGTTGACGTCGATGGTGACATCGCGCCCGCAGGTGAGTTCGCCGCGGATGTCGATGCGCGCGGGATCCAGCAGCGTCACGCCGGCCTCGAGCAGGCGCTGCGCCAGATTGCGCTGATGGATGCGCTCGAGCTCGGCGAGCTGCACCTTGCTGTTGACGCCCAGCGTCTCCCACAGCGCGCCGGGCTGGGCCGAGACCACCTCGATGCCGTCGGCTACCGCGCGCTCCACGGTATCGGTCAGGTAATACTCGCCCTGGGCGTTGTCGTTGCGCAGCGTGGACAGCCAGCGGCGCAGGTGGCCGGTGGGCGCCATGATGATGCCGGTATTGATTTCGCGGATGGCGCGCTGCGGCTCGGTGGCATCCTTTTGCTCGACGATGCGCACGATGCTGCCGGCTTCGCGCACGATACGCCCGTAGCCCGTGGGATCATCCATCTCGACGGTGAGGATGCCGAAGCGCTCGCTGCCGGCCTCGGCCACCAGCCGCTGCAGCGTGGAGGCCTCGGTCAGCGGCACGTCGCCGTAGAGCACCAGGGTGGGCTGGCTGTCGTCCAGCAAAGGCAGCGCCTGCGCCACGGCGTGGCCGGTGCCGAGCTGCTCGGCCTGCAGGGCAAAGGCGACGTCGTCGGCACCGACCGCCTCGCGCACGCGCTCGGCCCCATGCCCGACCACGACAACCAGCCGTGTCGGCAACAGCTTGCGTGCCGTATTAATCACATGCGCAAGCAGCGGCAGGCCGGCGAGCGGATGCAGCACCTTGGGCAGCGCGGAGTTCATCCGCTTGCCCATGCCTGCAGCGAGAATGACGATATTCACAAGGAGGGTCCTAAGTGAGTGTGTCCAAAAACCTGTTTGAAGCTCCCTCTCGGACAGGCCGGAGGTCTGCAGCGTTGGCCCCGGTTCCGGCCCGGCCCCCGGGACAGGCGATCGCGCCTGCGCCGGTCGGGGATAGCGCGCGCAAACGGGCGCCTGGACGTGCGGAAAAGGATTCTATCATGTGGGTTTTTCGCCGTTTGGCGCCATTTCCCTTCCTGCGAGGGGAGCGGCTGCGGCGTCTCTTGCTGGCCTGCGCGGTGCTCGGGCTGACGGCCTGCAATGCCATGAAGCTGGGCTATCAGCAAGGCGACCGCCTGGCCTACTGGTGGATCGACAGTTATGTGGATGTCTCCGCCGCCCAGGAGCCGCTCACCCGCGACGCCATCGCCCGCTTCTTCGCCTGGCACCGCACGGACCAGCTGCCCGAAATCGCCGGCCTGCTGGGGCGGGCAAGGAATATGGTGCAGCAGCCGGTTTCCGCGGAGGCGGTGGGCAGGATCCAGGACGGTGCCCACCGCCTGGCGCGCGTGGCCTTCGACCGCTGCGCGCCGGACGTGGCCGACCTGCTGCTGACGCTCACGCCCGAGCAGATCGCCCGCATGGAAAAGAAATTCGCCGATGCCAACGCCAAATACCGCAAGGAATACCTGCGCCCGGACCCGGAGGCGCGCGAGGAGGCCCGCTTCGACAAGGTGATGGACTATGCGCGGCTGATCTATGGGCGCTTCTCGAGCGACCAGGAAACCACCATCCGGCGTGCCATCGCGCCCGTGGCGCAAGGCGCCGAGGCACGCTACGCCGAGCGCATCAAGCGCCAGCAGGAATGGCTGGCGCTGGTGCGCCAGGTGCAGGCGGAGCATCCGCCCAAGGCCCAGGTCCTCGCCATGCTCAAGCGCTACGGCGACCACTGGCAGAACCCGCCGGGCCAGGAGCGCAACGCGCGCCGCGAGGCAGATAACGAGGCAGGCCTTGCCCTCACCGCGACCATCGCCAACCTGGCCACGGCGGAGCAGAAGAGCCACGCCGCCGAGCGCCTGCGGAAATGGATCGACGACGCCAATGCGCTGATGCGCGAGCGCCCCTCCGGCGCGGCGGCGGCAAACCCGGCACGCGCGGAGAACTGAGCCAGCCCGCGCGGGCTGGCGTGCGCCGCTGGCTTATTCGGCGCCGGCCTGCTCCGGGCTGGCCGGCGCGGATTTTTCGAAGCGCACGAACTCCAGCTTGTTCTCTTCCATGCCGCCGGCAAACACCAGGGGCTGCTGGGAGAAGGTGGTCTCGCCGAACAGCGAGTTCTCATCCACCTTGGCCAGCCCCGTGGCCAGGCCGTTGAAGTCGAACAGCTCGGTATCGGCCAGGTGCGAGGGCACCACGCTGCGCAGCGCGGCAAAGATATTGTCGGTCCGGCCCGGGTTCTGGCGCTCCCACTCCACCAGCATCTCCTTGACCTTCTTGCGCTGCAGGTTTTCCTGCGAGCCGCACAGGTTGCACGGGATGATGGGATATTCCATGGCGCGCGCGTAGGCGGCGATGTCCTTCTCAGCGCAGTAGGCCAGCGGACGGATCACGATATGCTGGCCGTCGTCGGTGGCGAGCTTGGGCGGCATCGCCTTCATCTTGCCGCCGAAGAACAGGTTCAGGAAGAAGGTCTGGATGATGTCGTCGCGATGGTGGCCCAGCGCGATCTTGTTGGCGCCAAGCTCCTTGGCGGTACGGTAGATCACGCCGCGGCGCAGGCGCGAGCACAGCGAGCAGGTGGTCTTGCCCTCGGGGACCTTCTCCTTGACGATGGAGTAGGTATCCGCGTCGACGATCACATACTCCACCCCCACCGATTTCAGGTAGGCGGGCAGGATGTGCGCGGGGAAGCCCGGCTGCTTCTGGTCGAGATTCATCGCGATCAGCTTGAACTTGACCGGCGCGCGCTTCTGCAGCGCCATCAGCACCGACAGCATGGTGTACGAGTCCTTGCCGCCCGACAGGCACACCAGCACGGTGTCGCCGTCCTCGATCATCTTGAAATCGCCGATGGCCCGGCCCGTCTGCGACTGGAGATGGGTTTCCAGGCGGAAGAAGTTCTTGGAATGCGTGGTGGCGGTCATGGCGATGGGGCGACGAAGCGAAGAAAGCGATGGGGCGAGGGACAAGGCGGCCCGCGATGCGGCAATTACATCACACGCGAGAGCCGGCAGGGCCGGGCAACCGCGTATTTTACCGTGAGCCGGCGGCCCGCGCGGGGCGCGCGGGCCGCCGGGGACAGGCTTATTCGCTCTTGATGTGGAAGACTTCCACGCCGACCGAATCGCAGTCCGGGTAGACATCCGGCTTTTCGGTCGAGACGCGCACGGCGCGCACCTTGGGGTGCTTGAGCATGGCGCGCGCCACGTCGTCGCACAGGGTTTCCTGCAGGTGCACGTGGCCTTGCGCCATGCGCTCGGCCACCGTGCTGCGCATGAAGTCGTAGTCCACCACTTCCTGCAGCTTGTCTTCCTGCGGCGTGCTCTGGGCCAGCGGCACGAACAGGTCGATATTGACCAGCACGCGCTGTTCGCCTTTTTTCTCGAATTCGTGCACGCCGATATTGATCTGCACTTCGTAGTTGCGCAGGAACATGCGGCGGCAGTCCTGCAGGCTGGGGTGAGAGAGGGCGGCGAGCATGGTCATGATGGGAGGGAGAAAGAAAAAGTAAGCGCGCGCGGCCCGGCCGCACGCGCCGGATACGTCATTCGGTGAGGAACATCACGTCGCGCGCCAGCGGCATCAGGTGCTGGCCGCCATCGACGTAAAGGGTGGTGCCGGTCACCGCGCGTGCTTCGGCCAGGTAGGCCACGGCCTGCGCGATGTCCTCGGGGGTGGACGACTGCCCCAGCGGCGTCATGCGGTGGGCGCGCCGGAAGCCGGGACTGGACTGGTCGCCCGAGACCATGGTGATGCCGGGCGCCACGCCCACCACGCGCAGTTTCGGCGCCAGGGCCTGGGCCAGTTGCACGGTGGCGGTCTGCAGCGCCGCCTTGGACAGTGTGTAGGACAGGAAATCCGGGTTCAGGTTGTCCAGCTTCTGGTCGAGCAGGTTGATCACCACGCCGCGCTGGGCATCCGACAGCGCCCGGTGCAGCTCGCGCGCCAGCAACAGCGGCGCGGCCACGTTGGTACGCATATGGGTGTCGAGCGAGGCATAGGAAAAACTGGTGGCCACGTCGTACTGGAACAGCGAGGCATTGTTGACCAGGCAGGTCGGCACGCCCAGCGCCTCGCCGCAGGCGGCGATCAGCTTCGCGGTGGCGGCTTCGTCGGCGAGGTCAGCCTGCAGCACCGCGGCACGCCGGCCGCCGGCGCGGATCTGTCCGGCCAGCGCCTCGGCCTCGGACAGCGAACGGTGGCAGTGCACCGCCACGTCCCAGCCGCGGGCAGCCAGCTCCAGCGCGATCACGCGCCCGAGCCGGCGGGCGGCACCGGTCACGAGGGCAACGCCGCGCGCGGGGGCGGCCGTGGCGGAGGCTGCGTCGGCGGGAGCGCCGGCAGGCGATGCGGAGTCGGGGGATTCGGAGGCAGGCATTGCTACAATCGCGGTATGCACAAAGGCGCTAGTTTACCCCTTCCCCCCGCCGACGCACTGTCGGCGTCCGCAGCGCTCTGCGCGCACATCGGCCAGGCCATCGACGAAGCCGGTGGCTGGCTCGGTTTCGACCGCTATATGGCGCTTGCGCTATATGCGCCCGGCCTGGGCTACTACAGCGGCGGCGCCGCCAAGTTCGGCCGCGATGCGCGCGACGGCAGCGACTTCATCACCGCCCCCGAACTCAGCCCCTTCTTCGCCCGCACCCTGGCGCGCCAGTTCGCGCCGCTGCTGGCGCAGGGGCTGGGCCAGGTGCTGGAATTCGGCGCGGGCACCGGCCGGCTGGCGGCCGACCTGCTGCTGGCGCTGGAGCAGGAGGGCCAGTTGCCCGAGCGCTACGCCATCGTCGAACTCTCCGGCGAGCTGCGCGCGCGCCAGCAGGCCACCCTCGCTGCCCGCGCGCCGCACCTGGCGCCGCGCGTGAGCTGGCTGGATACCTTGCCCGGGCATTTCGAAGGGATCGTCGTCGGCAACGAAGTGCTCGACGCCATGCCTGTGCGTCTGTTCGCCCGCAGCCATGGCCGCTGGCTGGAGCGCGGCGTGATCCGGCAGGAAACCGATGCCGGGGCCGGCGAGACGGCACCCGCCTTCGCTTTCGCCGACCGCCCGCTGGCGGCCGGCGCCCTGCCCGAGGCGCTGCATGCCGTGGCCGGCGACCACGACATCGTCACCGAGACGCACGCCGAGGCGGAGGGCTTCATGCGGGCGGTGGGGTCGATGCTCGCGCGCGGCGCGGCGTTCTTTATCGACTACGGCTTCCCCGCCGCCGAGTACTACCATCCGCAGCGCGTCGGCGGCACGCTGATGTGCCACTACCGCCATCACGCCCACCCGGACCCCTTCCTCTATCCCGGCCTGCAGGACATTACCGCCCACGTCAACTTCAGCGGCATCGCCCATGCCGCCGCCGATGCCGGGCTGACCGTGGCCGGCTTCGCCTCGCAGGCGCGTTTCCTGATGAATGCCGGCATCACCGAACTGCTGATGGCGCTGGACCCCAACGACACGCGCAGCTTCCTGCCCGCGGCCAATGCGGTGCAGAAGCTGCTCTCGGAAGCCGAGATGGGCGAACTGTTCAAGGTCATCGCGCTGACCCGCGGCCTCGACGCGGCCCTGCCCCTGGCAGGATTCGCACGCGGCGACCGCAGCCACGCGCTATAGTCCGCGCATCCACCCCACCCTTCAGGCACGCACCATGCTGCGCTGGACTTTCACCATCTTCCTGGCCGTCATCGTGCTGTCGGCGGCGTTGCCATGGCTGCAGAAGCTGGGGCTTGGGCGCTTGCCGGGAGACCTACGGTTCCGGCTGTTCGGGCGGGATTTCATGCTGCCGTTTGCGTCGACGATCCTGCTGTCCATGGTGGCGCTGGTGATCGGGAAGCTGCTGTAGCGGCCGGGCATGCTGCGGCGACGGGACGGATATCGCTCCTGCGTGCGCCCGCCCTCTAGCAAACCGGCGGCATTTGCCGAAGCGGACAGGATGCGCCAAAAACGCCTGCATGACGATGGCGTCGACTCCCCTTCCCCTCGGGAGGAGAGGGGTGGCTTGGCCAGGCGCCACGGCAAGCGCAGCCGCCGGTTTTTTTCCGGCACGGCAAGCCCCCTACGCCTCCAGCCGCGCCTCCACCGCCGCCACCCGCGCCGCATGCACGCGGCCCTTGATCAGGCTGACATTGCCCGCGCACGCCAGCGCCACCGCGCCGGCATCCACCGACGAAGCCGCCTCCAGCGCCTGCACCAACCGCTGCGCCTGCGGATAATCGCGGCCCTCGAAGCCAAGCCGCCCGCGCGCATCGGCCTCGCACGCCTGCAGCGCTTCGGCAAAGCGCGCCGGCTTGCGCAGCGCATCGCAGCGCTCCAGCAAACGCGTCAGGGCCGCCGCGCCGAACTCCGCCGAGCGGTGGATATTGCCGTGCTCGCGCGCCACCACCAGCGCCAGGTCGCGGCAATCGGTGGGCACGCGCAGGCGCTTGCACACCGCCTCGAGCAAGTCCACGCTGCGCTCCTCGTGCCCGATATGCCGCGGCAGCACGTCGGCCGGCGTGGTGCCCTTGCCCAGGTCGTGCATCAGCGCGGCGAAGCGCACCGCCAGCGAGGCACCCATGGCGGCAGCCGTATCGACCACCATCATCACATGCACCCCGGCATCCACCTCGGGATGGTATTCGGCGCGCTGCGGCACGCCCCACAGCCTGTCCAGTTCCGGCAGCAGGCGCGCCAGCGCGCCGCATTCGCGCAGCACCTCGAACATGCGCGAGGGCCGCGCTTCCATCAGGCCGCGCGCGAGTTCCTGCCAGACGCGCTCGGCCACCAGCGCATCAACCTCGTCCGCCGCCACCATGCGGCGCATCAGCACGAGGGTCTCGGGCGCCACGGTGAAATCGACGAAGCGCGCGGCAAAGCGCGCCACGCGCAGGATCCGCACGGGGTCTTCGGCAAAGGCATCCGACACATGCCGGAACAGCCGCGCGGCCAGGTCCCGCTGTCCGCCATAGGGATCGATCACGGGGCCGCTCAGCGTGCCGTCCTCGCCCACCGCCTGCGCCATGGCGTTGATGGTGAGGTCGCGGCGCACCAGGTCGTCTTCCAGCGTCACGTCCGGCGCGCAGTAGAAGGCGAAGCCCTTGTAGCCGGCCGCGGTCTTGCGCTCGGTGCGGGCCAGCGCGTATTCCTCCTTGGTGCGTGGATGGAGGAAGACCGGGAAATCCTTGCCCACCGGCTTGTAGCCGGCGGCTTCCATCGCCGGCGGGGTGGCGCCCACCACCACGTAGTCGCGGTCCTGGCTGGGCTTGCCCAGCAGGGCGTCGCGGATGGCACCGCCTACGGCATATACCTGCATGGGCTCGCTCAATGGTGGATCACGATCGCGTCGGCACGATCGGGGGCCAGCCGGTAGGGTTCGTCGGAGGCGAGGAAATCCCGCTCTTCGCGCGCATCGGCAATCCATGCCTGCATGGCCGGCAGCGCCAGGACAAAGTCCGCGTAGCGCTTGGCCGCCTCGGGCAAGTGGATGCCGTAGGTGGCAAACCGGCTGACCACCGGCGCGAAATAGGCATCGGCGATGGTGAAAGCGCCGAACAGGAAGGGGCCGGCGCCGGCATGGCGCGCGCGCAGGCCGGACCAGATCGCGGCAATGCGGTCGACGTCGCGCTGCACCGCCACGTTCCAGCCGCGGCCCGGCAGCACCGCGGTGACGTTCATCGGCAACTGGCTGCGCAGGTTGCCGAAACCCGCATGCATCTCGGCGCAGATGGAGCGCGCGAGCGCCCGTTCGGCGCGATCGGCCGGCCACAACTGCTTCTCCGGGAAACGCTCGGCCAGGTATTCGGCGATTGACAGCGTGTCCCACACCGTCACGTCGCCATCGACCAGCACCGGCACCTTGCCCGCTGGCGAGTAACGCGCGATCGCTTCATCGAACCCGGCCGTGAACAGGCGCACCTTGATCTCTTCGAACGCAATGCCGGCATGCTGCATCAGCAGCCAGGGGCGCAGCGACCAGGACGAGTAATTCTTGTTGCCGATGACGAGCTTCATCGCGAGATCCTTGCAGGAGACGTAGGGAGGAGAGAGGCCGGGGCAAGCCGTCCGCGAAAAAGCGGGCTGGACCGCACGCCGGCGAACGGATCATTGTAGCGAGCGGTCCCAGCCCCCTCCAAGCGAATTGCGCTCGCAGCGATGTGAATCCAGGTCACATGGCGCGGGCAGCGGCCGGACGCCCCGCCAGCCCTCCCCTGCGCCGCCTGCCGCTCAGCGATAGATGCTGCGCCGTAGTCCCTGCATGCGGCTTTCGTGGCCGCGGCCCGCCAGCACGTCGGTCATCACGACTTCGAGCCCCACCGGCTGGGCCAGGCCCAGCTCCGGCGCGATCGGCCCCGTCATGACGTTGTCGAGCTGCATGGAGTCGAGGTTGTCGCGCGACATCACCGGGCCGCCGGGCATATGCTCCAGCATGGCCGCCTGCACGCGCGCCAGGGCGTCCGGCAGGTGCAGGACCGGGCGCGGGTTACCGCTGGCGCGGCCGGCGAAGCGCACCAGTTCCTCCAGCGTGTAGACCTGCGGCCCCGCCAGGTCGTAGGCGCGGCCGATGGTCGCCATGGTGGCCATGGCGTTGACGAAGGCCTGCGCCACATCCTGCACATAGACCGGCTGGAACTTCGCCTGCGCGCAGGCCAGCGGCACCACCGGGGCCAGTTGCTGCATATTGGCGAACAGGTTGAGGAAATGATCGTCGGGGCCGAAGATCACGGACGGCCGGAACATGGTCCAGTCCAGGCCGCTCTCGCGCACGATGCGCTCGCCGTCGCCCTTGCTGCGCAGGTACATCGAAGGGCCGGCGCTGCCGGCGCCCAGCGCGCTCATGTGCAACAGCCTGCGCACGCCGGTGCGCAGGCAGGCTTCGACGATGCGCCGTGGCAGGTCCACATGGGCCGCGGCAAAGGCGGCGCCGTAGGGTTCGGCGCGCTCGCCATGGAGGACGCCCACCAGGTTGACCACGATGCCGTCGGTGCCGAGCGTGCCGACGGCTGCATCCAGCGCGGTCTCGTCTTTCACGTCCAGCTCGATCACCTCGACCCGTGGCAGCAGCAGCAGGTGCTGCGCATGCTCGGCATCGCGGGTGGCAACGACGATGCGCTCGGGGTCGAGCGGCGGCTCGACGACGGTGCCGGGCTCGAGCGGCGTGTTCGACGCGGTGGCAACGCCCGCCAGCCGGGCCACCAGGTGGCTGCCGACAAAGCCGGCCCCGCCGATCACTAGAACATTGCTGGTCTGCATGGATTTCTCCGTGGCAAGGCATGACTGGCGCGATCCCCGTGCCCGGGGATCGCACCGGCAACCGCATTGGCCGGCAGACCGCGCCGCCCTTGAGGCCTCGTCAATGCCGCGACGAGGCCCCGGGACGGGCTCAGGGCAGGCTGGTGGTGGTGATCTGCGCCGGTGCCACCGTGCCCAGGCGATCCTTGAGCGACTGCGGCCGGCCGCTCATCAATGCAGCATAGTACGTGGCGTTGGACAGCACATTCTTGACGTAGGTCCGGGTTTCCGAAAAAGGAATGGTCTCGGCGAAGATCGCACCCTCGACCGGGCGCGTCAGGCTGGAGCGCCAGTTCTTGGGACGGCCGGGGCCGGCGTTGTAGGCGGCGGACGCCAGTGTCCAGGAGCTGTCCAGGTCGGTGAACACCATGCTCATGTAGTTGGTGCCGAGCATGATGTTGATATTGGGATCGCTCATCATCGAAGGCGAGAAATCGCTCATGCCGATCTTGCGCGCTACCCACTTGGCCGTGGCAGGCATCACTTGCATCAGGCCATGCGCGCCGGCCGAGGAGCGTGCGTTCATGATGAAGCGCGATTCCTGGCGCACCAGCCCGTAGGCCCAGGCCATGTCCAGGCCCACGTCGTCGGTGGCGCGCTGCATGATGTCGCGGTAGGGCATCAGGAAGCGCAGCGAGAAGTCGTGCTCGGCCTGGGTGCGGTCGGCCGTATTGACGGCGCGGTCCAGCAGCTCGATGCGGCGGGCATAGTCGGCGGCGGCCAGCAGTTGGCGGTCGGTCATGCCGCGCAGTTCCCAGTTCCACTCGCGGTTGCCCTCGAAGCGCAGGTTGAGGTCGTAGAACTTCTGCGCGCGCAGGAAGCCGGGGCGGGTGCGCATGGCATTGACCTCGGCGTCGCCGACCTGCGTGCGGGCCGGCAGCACGATGCGGTTGCCCAGTTCCTCGCTGGCCAGCTGGCCGTAGAAGTTGAACTGGCCGGCGATCGACTGGAACTGCTGCTGGGCCTCGGCGGTACGGTTATCCGCCTTGAGCGCGCGGCCGTACCAGTAGCTCCAGGCCGGATCCTTGGCGCGCAGTTCGGGGCGCATCAGCTCCACCGCCTGGCGCACCTGCTTCCAGTCGCCCTGGCGCAGCGCGGCGCGCACGCGCCACTCCTGGGTTTCATCCGACAGCCACTGGTTGCCGCCCAGGTCCATCTGGCGGCGGTAGTAGCCGGCCGCCTCGGGCGCCAGCTTCTTGGCAGCGAACTGGCCGATCACGCCCCAGCCGGCGCCCTGCTCGTCGCGCGACAGGCTGCCGGCGCTGGCGGTGAGGTAGGCCGCGGCCTGGCCGGGATCGTTGCGCGCCATCTTGACCACGGTGGCCAGCGTATTGCTGTCGCCGCGCGCGTCGGGCGCCGTGGCGGCAATGCGGCCAGCCAGCGTCACGTAGTTCTGCTCCAGCGCCTGGCGTGCCTGGAAGGCCACGTCGCTGGGCTCGATCTGGCGGCTCTGGGCCAGATAGCCGATCAGGTCGACGCAGCCTTCGCCGTAGCTCTTGGGGTCGCTGAGCGTGGCGCGCGCCTCGGCAGCCACGTTCTGGCCCTTGAGGGCGCGCGACAGCAGCGCATAGCACTCGACCTGGGTATCGTCCTTGAGCGCGAACTGCGGGTATTCTGCATCGAAATTGGCCCAGTCGCGCTTCTTGCCCAGCACCAGCAGCCAGTCGTTGCGCATGCGGTCGGCGATGGCCTCGCCCTTGTAGCGCTGCAGGAAGGCGCGCACCTGGTCGTCGGGCGCGTCGATGCGGGCCAGCCCGCTGGCATCGAACATCTGCGGCTTGATGCGGAAATACTCGACGTAGGACGGGATCGGGTAATCCACCAGGGTCGCCGAGATCGCATCGGTGCGCGCCACGTCGTTCTTGCGGGCGGCATCGCGCAACGCCACGAAAGCGTCGTCGGGGTTGCTCGGAATCGTCAACGACTGGGGCTGCGGCTGTGGCTTCTTCTGCGCAAATACCGGCGTGGCAAGCATGGCGCACGCGATCGCCGCCAGCGCGGCCTTGGCCACGCGCTGCGGATATACTCCCTTCGGCATTCTTAGCTTCCTTGTTGTTACGGCCGGCCCGCCCTCGCGAGGGCGCGACGCCAGCCGTGCAATATTTGGTCAACGCAACAGTCAACATTATCCCACGCGCCCATGCCGCCGAGTGACCACATTGGCAGCCCCTCCGGCAATTCGGACGATTCCGGCAAGCCCGCTGCACCGGGCGCATCCAGCGCCTCCGGCCCGGCCGCCGAACGCAGCACATTGCGGCGCCGGCTGCTGGCGCTGCGCGCCGCGCTGCCGCAGCGCGCCGACGCCGACGCCCGCATCGAGGCCGGACTCGCCGCCCTGCTGGAGCGCCTGCCGGTGCACCGGCTGGGCTTCTACTGGCCGATCCAGCAAGAGTTCGACGCCCGCGCCGTGGTCTCCCGCTGGCTCGCCGCCGGCCCGGGGCGGCAGGCAGCCCTGCCGGTGGTCAGCCGCCCCGGCGCGCCGCTGGATTTCCACCGGTGGGAGCCGGCCACGCCGATGGCCACCGGGCACTATGGCATTCCGGTGCCCGACGGCACGCCGCCCCTGCTGCCCGACGTCCTGCTGATTCCATGTGTCGGTTTCAGCCCGGATAAGTTCCGTCTTGGCTATGGCGGCGGCTTCTACGACCGCACCCTGGCGGCGCTGGCCGCCGCCGGCAGCACACCGCTGGCGATCGGTATCGGCCACGAAGCCTGCCGCATCGCGCTGGCGCCGCAGGCGCACGACCTGCCGATGGACTGGGTGGTCAGCGAGGCCGGCGCTTTCTGAGCTTGCGGGCTTGCGGACGTCCAGGTCAGGCCGTGCCGGGCGGCAGCAGCTCGTCCACCAGTGCGCGCATGCGCCGCCAGTGCGAGCCTTCCCAGAACACGCGCCGGCAGCAGGCGCACGTCGCGAAGCGGTCGTGCCGCGCCAGCACGCCCGGCGGCACGCGGCCGTCCACTTCCGTCTTGTCGATCCGGCGCAACGGCGCGTTGCAGTCCAGGCACAGGGAGAACGGCCGCGCGCTGCGGCCCAGGTCGAGCCGGGAGAAGATTTCCCGCAACTGCGGCGTCGCCTTGATGGCGCGGACATAGCAGCCGTGGGTCACGCCGCGCCGCTTAAGCAGCTCGCGGTCCCGCGTGAGCACGATGCGGCCCTCGCGCATGGCGATGGATTCGATCTCGCTGTCGGCGAAATGATTGTCGTAGAGGGTGTCGAAGCCGGTCATGCGCAGCAGGTGGGCCAGCCCGCCCAGGTGCGCGTCGGCGACAAAGCGCGTGGTGCGCAGCGGCTCGCCGCGTACGCGCAGCAACGGCGTGATGTCGAAGGCCTCGAACCTGGGATAGACCGAGACGCGGTCGCGGTCCTGCAGCAGGCGGTCGAAACCGCATGACTCGCCGTTGACCAGGATCAGCTCGACCTCGGTATGCGGCACGCCCAATGCCTCGATCATGTGCTTGACGGTGGCGGCGCGCGCGCAGGCGCAAACGCAGTCCCGGCCGCGCTGGGCACGCGGCAGGAAGTCGTTCAGTTCCTCGTAGAAACGAAACGTGGCGGTAACGGCATCGACGGCGCTGGCCATGGAGCAGAGTATGCCACCGCCGGCCCGGGCGCCGCACGCGCTGCGCGCTCAGCGGGCCTGGTTGGCCAGCCGCAGCGCGGACTCCACCGACAGCCGCGCCCATGCCGTCATGGCCTCGGCCGATTCCAGGCAGGCCGGCGGCGGACTCAGGTAGTGGTGCATGGCGATCTCGCGCCCGGCGCGGCTGTAGCGGAAGGGCTCGCCGCCCTCGGCCTCGAAGCGGGCGCGGGTCTTGTCGTCGACCTTCAGGTAGCAGCGCCCGCCCAGCACCAGCGCGAACACCAGGCCGTCGTAGTAGAGGGCATGGCCGCCGAACATGCGGCGCGTGGTGATCGGGCCGATGCGCGCCGCCAGCGGCCCCATCAGGTCGAGCAGATGGTCGATGAAGGGATCGGGGCGGCGGGCTGGCATGACGCTGGCGGGTCGGCTGGCCGGCGCCTCAGAGCTTCAGGCGTTGCCAGATGGCCTTGGTGGCGCTGGCGGTGTTGAGCGTATAGAAATGCAGGCCCGGCACGCCGGCCGCCAGCAGGCGCTCGCACAGCGCCGTGACCACATCCAGGCCAAAGGCGCGGATCGACTCGCGGTCGTCGCCGAAGCTCTCCAGCCGCTTGGCCACCCAGCGCGGCACTTCGGCGCCGCACATTTCGGAGAAGCGCATCAGCTGCGAGGAATTGGTGATCGGCATGATGCCCGGCACGATCGGCACCTCCACGCCCATGGCGCGCACGTCGTCGACGAAACGGAAGTACGCGTCGGCGTTGAAGAAGTACTGGGTGATGGCCGAATTGGCACCGGCCTTGACCTTGCGCACGAAATTCTCGAGGTCGTGGCGTGGCGACTTGGCCTGCGGATGGTACTCCGGATAGGCCGCCACCTCGATATTGAACCAGTCGCCGGTCTCGGCGCGGATAAACGCCACCAGCTCATTGGCGAAGCGGAACTCACCGATCTCGCCCATGCCGGAAGGCATATCGCCGCGCAGCGCCACGATATGGCGGATGCCGCCGTCGCGATAGGTCTGGAGGATATTGCGGATGCTCTCGCGCGAGGAGCCCACGCACGACAGGTGCGGCGCGGCCTCGATGCCGTCGCGCTGGATTTCCAGCACGGCGTCCAGCGTGCCCTGCTGGGTGGTGCCGCCGGCGCCGAAGGTCACCGAGATGAACTTGGGGTGCAGCGGAGCGAGCTGCGCGCGCGTGTTGCGCAGCTTCTCGGTGCCCTCCGCCGTCTTGGGCGGGAAGAATTCAAAGCTGAAGTAGCGGTCTTGCATGATGGTGGCGCGCCGCCTATGGCGCGGCGCGCTGAAAAATTGGCACAGGCGCCGAACGGCGCCACGCGAAATGCATTGCCTCAGGCGCTGCGGCGCTCGCCCAGCAGCAGGCTCGACAGCGCCCAGGAGATCACGCTGTAGAGAATCGAGCCGAGCAAGGCCGCGCCAAAACCGGTGACCACGAAACCGGCCAGCAGCTTGCCCACGAACAGGAACAGCAGCGCGTTGATCACGAAGATGAACAGGCCAAGCGTCAGCAGCGTCACCGGCAGGGTCAGGATCACCAGGATCGGGCGGATCAGGGTGTTGACCAGGCCCAGCACCAGCGCGGCGATCATGGCCGAACCGAAGCCGCCAAGGTGAATCCCGTTGATCAGGTTGCCCACCACGAACAGCGCGGCGGCATTGATGATCCAGACGGCCAGCAATCTCATGACGATTCCTTCGCTCGGGTTAAACGGATTCGGGGCGGGGCAGGACGACCAGGCGATCGCCCGCCGCCCTGCCGGCAATCAACAATCAATAACGGTAGTGATCGGCCTTGTAAGGGCCTTCCTTCTTCACGCCGATATAGGCTGCCTGCGCTTCGGTCAGCTCGGACAGCTGCGCGTTCAGCTTCTTCAGCTGCAGGCGCGCGACCTTTTCGTCCAGGTGCTTGGGCAGCGTGTAGACGCCGACCGGGTACTTGCCGCTTGCGCGTTCCTGCCACAGCTCGATCTGGGCGATGGTCTGGTTGGCGAACGAGCTGCTCATCACGTACGACGGGTGGCCCGTGCCGCAGCCCAGGTTCACCAGGCGGCCCTTGGCCAGGATGATCAGCTTCTTGCCGTCGGGGAAGACCACGTGGTCGACCTGCGGCTTGATCTCGTCCCACTCGTACTTTTCCAGCGAGGCGATGTCGATCTCGTTGTCGAAGTGGCCGATATTGCAGACGATGGCCTGGTCCTTCATCTTGGCCATGTGGTCATGGGTGATGACGTGGTAGTTGCCGGTGCAGGTAACGAAGATGTCGGCCTTGTCGGCAGCGTATTCCATGGTCACCACGCGGTAGCCTTCCATCGCGGCCTGCAGTGCGCAGATCGGGTCGACCTCGGTCACCCACACCTGGGCCGACAGTGCGCGCAGGGCCTGGGCGCTGCCCTTGCCCACGTCGCCGTAGCCTGCCACCAGCGCGACCTTGCCGGCGATCATCACGTCGGTGGCGCGCTTGATGCCGTCCACCAGCGATTCGCGGCAGCCGTACAGGTTGTCGAACTTGCTCTTGGTCACCGAGTCGTTGACGTTGATGGCGGGGAAGCGCAGTTCGCCCTTTTGCGCCATCTGGTACAGGCGGTGCACGCCGGTGGTGGTTTCCTCGGTCACGCCCTTGATGGCGTCCAGGTTGCGGCTGTACCAGGTCGGGTCCTTGGCCAGCTTTTCCTTGATCGCGGCGAACAGGAAGGTTTCTTCCTCGCTGCCCGGCTTGGAGATCAGCGCTGCGTCCTTCTCGGCGCGGGCGCCCAGGTGCAGCAGCAGCGTGGCATCGCCGCCGTCGTCCAGGATCATGTTGGGGGTGCCGCCATCCGCCCAGTCGAAGATGCGGTGGGTGAAGTCCCAGTATTCCTTCAGCGATTCACCCTTGAAGGCAAAGACCGGGGTGCCGGAGGCGGCGATGGCCGCGGCGGCGTGGTCCTGGGTCGAGAAGATGTTGCACGAGGCCCAGCGCACGTCGGCGCCGAGCGCCACCAGCGTCTCGATCAGCACGGCGGTCTGGATGGTCATGTGCAGCGAGCCGGCGATGCGCGCGCCCTTGAGCGGCTGGGCGGCGGCGAACTCGTCGCGGATGGCCATCAGGCCGGGCATCTCGGTCTCGGCGATGGCGATCTCCTTGCGGCCCCAGCCAGCCAGGTTGATGTCGGCCACCAGGTAATCGTTCTTCAGATCAGTCACTGCGTTCATGTTTCACTCCGATGAAGAGTGGCGACGAAGGACGAGTGCGGGAATACGGCCGCGCCATGCGGTGCCGGCAAGCGGCATGCTGCATGGCGGGCGGATAGGTCGACTCGCCTCCGTGTGTATGCCACGGATCAGCGAGCGCCGTTGAAGACAGTCCGAGCCTGGCGAATGGCACAATACCGTCCATTCGTTGCAACGCTCCTCGGAGTGGCGGTATTGTAGCCTGACCTGCGGCGGTGCGCATCGCCACGGCCACGATTTTCTTTGCCGCCCGCCTCACACATGACCCTGACGACACTCCGCCCTCCCCGCACCCTGACCATCGCCGGCTCCGATTCCGGTGGCGGCGCCGGCATCCAGGCCGACCTCAAGACCTTTGCCGCGCTGGGCTGCTACGGCATGAGCGCGATCACCGCCATCACGGCGCAGAACACCCTGGGCGTGACCGGCGTACACGCCATCCCGGCCGACATGGTGGCCGCGCAGATCGACGCGGTGGCCAGCGATATCGGCGTGGACGCGGCCAAGACCGGCATGCTTGGCAACGCCGCCATCGTCGAGGCCGTGGCCGCCGCGGCGGACCGCCACGGCATCCGGCGCCTGGTGGTCGACCCGGTGATGATCTCGACCTCCGGCGCCACGCTGGCGGACGACGCCACCACCCAGGCCATGGTGCGCCTGCTGTTCCCGCGCGCCTTGCTGGTCACGCCCAACCTGCCCGAGGCGTCCTACCTGCTGGGCCGCACGATCGCCCGGCGCGAGGACATGGAGCAGGCGGCACGCGAGCTGGTTGCGCTGGGCTGCCCGGCGGTGCTGCTCAAGGGCGGACACCTGGAGGCCGGGGACGATGGCCTGGACGACCTGCTGCTGGGCGCCGACGGCAGCGTGCGCGTGTTTTCGCACCAGCGCGTCGACACCCGCAACCTGCACGGCACCGGCTGCACGCTGGCGGCGGCCATCGCGGCCCAGCTGGCGCGCGGCGATACGCTGGAGGATGCGGTGGAAACGGCGCTGGATTTTGTGGCGGATGCGATCGTGGCGGGTGCGGATTTCGAACTTGGGGCGGGCAATGGGCCGCTCAATCACGGGTTCGCGCCGAGGGTGCTAGGCTGAATGAAGCGGGCAGCACTACCGATCCGGCCCGCGAGCAGGCTGCCCGGCCGCTCTTTTGGGCTGGCCGCGAGGGGGTTTTGAGCCCCATCCGGCGCGCCTTCCTTGCCTGCTTTCCTGGCAAGACAAGAAAGCAGGCCGCCTCCCCGCAGGGGAGGTGAAACTGACTTTGACTTTTGTCTTTGGCTTTGTAGCCAAGCCTTCGAGCCGACATCCCTGACCATGCCCACCCTGACCCACATCGACCTGCGCACCGACCCCGCCGCCGCCCCCTACCAGAAACATGAAGTCGTCCAGGTAGCCTTCGCCGCCGCGCCCGGCGAACTGCTCAGCCTGGAAGGCCCCAACCGCTACCAGCCCGGCGACGCCATCGTCACCGGCTCCACCGGCGACCGCTGGGTCGTATCGCGCGAGCGCTTCGACGCCAGGTACGCGCCGCTGCAAGCCGGCACGCACGGCCAGGACGGCGCCTACCGCAACAAGCCGGGCGTGGTGCTGGCAAAGCGGATGGACGCAGCCTTCAGCATCGCGCGCTCCACCGGCGGCGATGTGCTGCGTGGCGAGGCCGGCGACTGGCTGATGCAGTACGCCCCCGGCGACTACGGCATCGTCCAGCAGGCGCGCTTCGCGCAGGTCTACCGGCCGGCGGCAGGCAACGCCTGAAGCCTCAGTCTCCGCCGCTGCTCAGCGGCACCAGCTTGAACGCCGCACGCGCCACGCATACCACCTCGCCGGCCGCGTTCCTGACTTCGCCCTCGCAAAAGGCAATGCGGGCGCCACGCCGCATGCAACGCGCCTCCAGATGCAGCTCACCGCGCGCCGCGGCGAGAAAATGCGTGGACATATCGATGGTGATCACGCCGGTTTCCAGCGGCGCATGCGAGCGCGCGGCGCCGCTCAGCGTAAAGTCCAGCGTCGCCATCAGGGTGCCGCCATGCACGTCGCCCCGGCTGTTGACCAGGGACGGGCTGACCGGCAGGCGAGTGTGGCACAGGCCCTCTTCCATCCGCACCGGCTGCAAGCCAAGATGGCGCATCAGCGGCACGTCGATGCCGAAGTAGGGTTTCTCGGGGGTGCCCGGCGCCACCGGGACAATCTGCGCGTTGCTATCCAAAACCGTTTTCCTTTTATTCGAGTTCCACCACCGCCTGGCCCTCGGCGACGGCGTCGCCAGGCTGCACCAGGATGGCCCTGACCACGCCAGCATATTCGGATTCGAGCGGAATCTCCATTTTCATCGACTCGATCATCATCACGGCGTCGCCGGCCGCAATGGTAGCGCCGGCTTCCACGTAGACGGCGCAGACATGGCCGCTGACCGCGGCTTCGATCTTGTTCATCAGGCAACTCTCTTATCGGTAGGTGTTTCGTCTGTTTCGTCGTGCCGTGCCGGAGCGGCCAGCACACGCTGGACCAGCGCGGTATCGATACGCCCGGCCAGGAAGTCCGGATGCGCGAGCACGCGCAGGATGAACGGGATATTGGTCTTGACACCGGTGATGGCGAAGCCTTCCAGCGCCGCGCGCAACCTCGCGATGGCCTCGTCGCGCCCGGCGCCGGTGGCGATGACCTTGGCCAGCATGGGGTCGTAGTACGGCGTCACGCGGCAGCCCTCGGCATAGCCGGTCTCCACGCGCACGCCCTCGCCTTGCGGCGGGCGGAACACCTCGAGCGGGCCGGGCGACGGGAAGAAGCGCACCGGATCTTCGGCGTAGACGCGCGCTTCGATGGCATGGCCTTGCGCCGGCACGCCGCCGGTGCAGGCCGGCAGCACGTCGCCGATACGCTCGCCGCGCGCCAGCCGGATCTGCGCTGCCACGATATCGACGCCCGCGATCTGCTCGGTGACGGCATGCTCGACCTGCAGGCGCGTATTCATCTCCAGGAACACAAAGCCGGCGGCCGGCGTATGCAGCATTTCCACCGTGCCGATCACGTCGTAGCCGATGCCGGACAGCAGCGCCGACAGTTGCGCAGCCATGGCCTCGACTTCGGCGCGATCCAGCCCGTGCGCGCGCGCTTCTTCGATGACCTTCTGGTGACGGCGCTGCACCGAGCAATCGCGCTCCCACAGGATGCGCACGCCGCCGTGCCGGTCGGCCAGTACCTGGAACTCGATATGGCGCGGCTGCTCGACCAGCTTCTCCAGGTACAGCTCCGCCTGGCCGAAGCTGCGCTGCGCCACCGAGCGGGCTTGCTGCCAGGCCGCCGCCAGGGCGGCCGCGTCGCGCACCGGCACCATGCCGATGCCGCCGCCGCCGCCGGCGGGCTTGATCAGCACCGGGTAGCCAATGCGTGCGGCCGCTGCCGCAACGGTGTCCATATCGTCGGGCAGCACGCCGGAACTTGGCGCCAGCGGCATGCCTTGCGCCGCCATGAAGCTGCGCGCCTCGGTCTTGTGTCCAAGGCGCCGGATCCAGTGCGGCGACGGGCCGATGAAGCATAGGCCGGCTGCTTCCACGCGCTCGGCGAAGGCAGCGTTCTCGGACAGGAACCCATAGCCTGGGTGCACCGCATCCGCGCCGCTGGCGCGCGCGGCCTCCAGCAGCTTGTCCTGGTCGAGGTAGCTGGCCAGCGGCGGAGCTTCGCCCAGGCGCAGCGCGACATCTGCCTCGCGCAGATAGGGCAGGCCGGCGTCGGCATCGGAGTACACCGCAACCGACTCGAGGCCGAGCGCGCGCAGCGCGCGGATGATGCGCGCCGCTACCGCGCCACGATTGGCGACCAGCACGCGGCGCAGCGGCCGTACCGTGTCATAGGCGTTCGTAGCGGCATTCATGCGCTGACTCCCGCGCGGATCACCACCGCATCGACCAGCACCGGCGCCACCTCGCCGCGGTTCACCATGACGGGGTTGGCGTCCACCGAGCGAACCTGCCCCCGCGCCGCCGCCATCCAGTCGCCCAGGCGCACCAGCATTTGCGCCAGCGCGTCGATGTCGACCGCCTCCATACCGCGCTGCGCGCCGAAGGCGCGCGCAATGCGCAGCCGCCCGATGGCCTCGCGGGCCTGTGTGGCATTGAACGGCGCGACCAGGAACTGTACGTCGTCGATGGCCTCGACCAGTACGCCGCCCTGCCCCACCATCACCACCGGTCCGTAGACGTCGTCGATATGCGCGCCCACCGCCAGCTCGAAGGCGCCGCTCCGTTGGCGCGCCAGCAGCACGCCGCCGTGCCGGATGCCCTGGCTGGCGGCCAGTCCTCTCAGCGTGCGGTCGAGCTCGGCGAAGGCGGCCAGTGCCTGCGCTTGGTCGGCAAGGCCAAGGCGCACCAGGCCCAGTTCGGATTTGTGGGTGATGTCGGGCGACACGCCCTTGGCCACCACCGGCGCACCCAGTTCCGCCAGCGCCCGCCGCACGTCGTCCTCGCTGTGGCACAAGCGATGCGCCACCGCCGGCAGCCCGGCTTCGGCCAGCGCCGCCAGGCTCGCGACCTCGTCGAGCGTCACGCTGCCGGCAGCGGCATTGGAGAAGGCCGGCGGCAGCGCGGCCGGCGCGGCCCGCAGCGCCGCATTCACGGCCACGTGCCGCGCCAGCATCCCCAGCGCGCGCATGGCCGCGCGTTCGCTGTCGAACACCGGCACGCCTTGCGCACGGAAGGCTTGCGCCACCCATTCCTGGTTGGCGCTGACCGCCACCGGCACGCCGCTGGCCGCGGCAAAGCGACCGGTCTGCGCCGAGAAGCCGGCAAAATCGTAGCCTTCGCCGCCGATGGGAAAGCCCACATAGATCATGTCCGCCTGGCGCTGCGCGGCGACCACGTCGAGCGTCTGCCCATAGATCTGCGGCTGCCCCAGCAGCGCGGTGGTCATGTCGATCGGGTTGCGCGCCGACACGAAGGACGGCAGCACCGCCTTGAGCGCGGCAGCCCCGTCGCCTTCGAACTGGCACAGCGAGAGCGCGTGATCCTCGGCTGCGTCGGCGGCCAGCACGCAGGTCGCGCCCGAATTGCTGATCGCCACCACCTTGCGCCCGCGCGGACGCTGCCCGCCGACAAACACCTGGCTGTACTCGACCAGCTCGCGGAAGTCCGCCACGCGCTGGATGCCGTGCTGGCGCAGGAAGGCATCGGCCAGCGCGTCCTCTCCGGCCATCGCCCCCGTATGCGAGCTGGCGGTGAGCTGGCCGGCCTGCGTGCGGCCAGCCTTGACCGCAAGGATAGGGATATCGCGCCGATGCGCGATCTGCGCGGCCTGCGCCAGTACCGCCGGGTCCTTGAGCGATTCGACATAGAGCAGGAGCACGCGGATATCCGGGTCGTCCGCGACCGCGCGCAGCACCTCGGCGGCGGTGATATCGGCTTCGTTGCCGGTGGCAACCATATAGCGCACGCCAATGCCCTTGCGGCGCAATCCGCCATAGACGATGGAGGAGCCCGCACCGCTCTGGCTGACGATGGCGACCGGCCCGTCCTGCCCGGCTTCCTCGTTGATCATGGTCGAGAAATGCAGGATGGCGCCATCGCGGAAGTTGGCCACGCCCTGGGTGTTCGGGCCGAACAGGCGCAAGCCCCCGGCGCGCGCCCGCTCCACCAGGCGGCGCTGCTGCGCCGCGCCGCCCTCGCCCAGCTCCGCAAAGCCGGAGGAATAGATCACCGCGGCACGCGCCCGCGCGGCGATGCACTGGTCGATGGCCTGTTCGACCTCCTGCCCCGCCACGCTGACCACGACCACATCGGGCGCATCGGGCAGCGCGGCCAGTTCGGGATAGGCCTGCAGGCCCTGGATCCGCGCACGCTTCGGGTTGACCGGATACACGCGGCCGGCATAGCCGTAGCGGCGCAGATAGTCGATGGGCCGGCCGCCGGCCTTGATGGGGTTGTCGGAGGCGCCGAGGATGGCGACGGAGCGCGGCGCCAGCAGTTCGAGAACGTGATCGCTCATCTCATTCCACCTTCACCCTGGCCTCGGTGGCCACGCGCTTCCACTTGGTCAGTTCGGCCTGCACGAAGGCGCCGAACTGCTCCGCATTCAGCGTGCCCGGCGTGGTGCCGCTCTGCGCCAGGTTGGCTTTCGACTCCGGGCTGTTCATGCTTTTCACCGCATCGCGGTTCAACCGCTCCACCAGTGGCCTGGGCAGGTTGGCCGGGCCGTAGAAGCCGATCCAGGTGGTCGCCTCATAGCCAGGCACGCCCTGCTCGGCGATGGTGGGCACATTGGGCAGCGCCTCGCTGCGCCGGGCCGAAGTCACGCCGATGGCCTTGACCTTGCCGTCCTTCACGTACGGCGCCATCGTCATCACGTCGTGGAACAGCGCCGGAATCTGGCCGCCAAGCAGGTCCGACAGCGCCGGCGCCGCGCCCTTGTAGGGGATATGCGTCAGCGGCGCGTTCGTCATCAGCCGCAGCAGTTCGCCCGACATATGCGTGGCGCCGCCGATGCTCGACGAGCCGAACGACAGGCCGTCCTTCTGCTTCTTCGCATAGGCCAGGAATTCCTGCAGGTTCGACACCGGCACATTGTTGTTCACCACCAGCACATTGGGCGTGGTCGCCAGCAGCGCGATCGGCGTGAAGTCCTTGCTCGCGTTGTAGGGCAGCCTGGGCCGCACCGCCGGGTTGATCACCTGATGCGTGGCGGTAACCAGCAGCGTGTAGCCATCGGGATTGGCGCGCGCCACGATCTCGGTGCCGATCTGGCCGCTGGCGCCGGCACGGTTGTCCACCACGAAGGGCTGCTTGAACTCGGCCTGCATATCGCGCGCGATGCGCCGCGCCAGCAGGTCGGTCATGCCGCCGGCGGGAAACGGCACCACGATGGTGACGGGCTTCTGCGGCCAGTGCTCCTGCGCCTGCGCGCCGGCGGCGGGCAGCAGCGCGGCGGCGATGGCCAGCGTTGCGGTGGCGAGGCCCTTGAAGGCGGGGCTGTGCGCAAGAAAGGATCGGTGTTTGGACAAGGCGGTCTCCGGTTTTCTGTCTGCCTGGTATTGGTGGCTGGTGCTGGTCTTGTATTCGGCTCTTGTTCTTGTTCTTGTTCTCGTTCTCGGCTGCCGGTCCCGCTTCAGGGCCGGATGCCGAACCTGCTCACGCCCGGCACGCGCAGCGGTGCCGCCAGGTTGGCGAACTCGCACAGCAGCGAGCGCGTGTCGCGCGGGTCGATGATGTCTTCCACCACGAAGGCTTCGGCGCTGCGGAACGGCGAGGTCAGGCTGCGCACGCGCTGCTCGATCTCGGCGCGCTTTTGCACCGGATCGTCGGCGCCTTCGATCTCGGCCTTGTAGGCCACCTCCAGGCCGCCCTCGATCGGCAGCGAGCCCCAGTTGGCCGACGGCCACGCGTAGCGGAAATTAAAGCGCCCCATATGCTGGTGCCCCGCCGCCGCCACGCCATAGGCGCGGCGCAGGATCAGCGAACACCATGGCACGGTGGCCTGGTACACCGCCGCCAGCGCGCGCACGCCGTAGCGCATGGTGCCGGCCTTCTCGGCTTCGAGGCCGATCTGGAAACCGGCGATGTCCACCATATTCACCACCGGCAGGTGGAAGGCTTCGGCAAGATCGACGAAGCGGATGAATTTCTCCGCGGTGGGGCCGTCCCAGCCGCCACCGTAGTGATACGGATCGCTTGCCACCACCGCCACCGGCCAGCCGTCGATGCGGGCCAGCCCGGTGACGATGGCGCGGCCCCAGAAGCGGCCCATCTCGAAGAACGAACCCTGGTCCACCAGTGTCTCGACGATGGGGCGGATCTTGTAGACCGAGCGGCTGTCGCGCGGGATGGCCGACAGCAACCATTCGTCGCGGCGTGCGGGGTCGTCGGCCGGTTCGATGCGCGGCGGCAGTTCATGCACCGAGCCGGGCAGGTAGGACAGGAAGCGGCGCGCACGCGCAAAGGCCTCTTCCTCGCTGGCCACCTCGTCGTCGACCACGCCGTTGCGGGTGTGGATCTGGCTGCCGCCGAGTTCGTTCTTCTCCAGCACCTGGCCGATGCGCGCCACCACCGGCGGGCCGGCATTGAACAGTTGCGAGGTGCCCTTGACCATCACCGAGTAATGGCTGGCGGCCACGCGCGCCGCACCCATGCCCGCCACGGAGCCCAGCGCCAGCGACACCACCGGCACCAGCGACATGTTCTCCACCACGTGCTGCCAGACCTTCATGGTGGGAATGTTGGTATAGCCCTTGTTCTCGATATTGCGCACCGAGCCGCCACCGCCGGTGCCGTCCACCAGCCGCACCATCGGCAGGCGCAGGTCGTGCGCCATCTTCTCGGCGTGGATCAGCTTCTCGCCGACCGCGCCGTCGTTGGCACCGCCGCGCACCGTGAAGTCGTCGCCCACCAGCACCACCGGCCGGCCGTCGACCTTGGCGCGCCCCATCACCAGATTGGCGGGCGTCAGGCCCACCAGGCGACCGTTGCTGTCGTACTGGCCGCTGCCGGTGAGCGCGCCCACCTCGCGGAAGGAGCCGGCATCGGCGATCGCGCCGATGCGCTCGCGCACGGTCAGCTTGCCGGCATCCTTGTGGCGCTTGACCTTGTCAGGGCCGCCGAGCTGCGCGGCGAGTTGTTTGCGATAAGCCAGTTCATCGATTTCGGGCTGCCAGGACACGGCGGTCTCCTCAAGGCTGTCGTTATGTGCGCAGGCCGCTACGCGGCGCGCTTGTCGGCCTTTCTATCGCAGCAAACATGCCAGCCGCGCCAGTCCTTGATTTCATTGTTCTTTTTTTGAGCCGCTGTTATCGTGTCCGCGATAACGACACAAAAGGACACCGCGGTGTCCACGATGGAGACACGATATGTCGTCGACAGCGACAGCCGAAGACACGCGCCCAGACCCCGACGACAGCCTCGGCGTGCTGGTCGCCAGCCACGCGGGGGAAGTTCTCGCCACCCTCGGCATCGCCGCCGAGGCGGCGCTGGCCACGGCCGCCCTGGCTGCCAGCGCGCAACTCGGCGACGATCCGCACCACGACGCCGGCCGCCTGTTCGAATGCGGCCCGCCCGCTGCCGCGGGCGAGCCCGTGCGACGCTTTATCGCCATGCGCCTGCAGGACCGCGCGCGCCAGGTGATCCTGCTGCGCCCGGCCGGGCGCGATGCGGCGCTGTTCGATTTCATTGGCGCCGTGCCCTTTGCCGGCGCCATCCTCGACCACTTCATCACCAACCCCTACCAGGCCATCACCGTGGCGGACCGTGCCGGCCATATGCGTTTCATCAGCCCTGTGCACGAGCGGTTCCTCGGCTTGCGCACGGGCGAAGGCACCGGACGCCCCGCCGGACAGGTCATCCCAAACTCGCGGCTGGCGCAGGTGGCCGCCAGCGGCAAGGCCGAGATCGGGCAGCTGCAGACCATGAACGGCGTGACGCGCGTGGTGAACCGCATCCCGATCAGCGCGGGTGGCGAAGTGGTCGGCGCGATCGGGCAGATACTCTTCAAGGAACCCGAGGCCATCGGCCGCATGCATCGGGAAATGACGCGGCTGCGCTCGCAGCTGGCACAGACCCGGCGCGCGCTGGATGAACTGCGCGAGCAGCAGGCAGGACCCGGCCTGCTGATCGGCGACAGCGCGCCCATGCAGCGTCTGCGCCGCGAGATCGATACCGTGGCGCGGCTCGACGTGCCGGTGCTGATCCTGGGCGAAAGCGGCACCGGCAAGGAACTGGTGGCGCGCGCCATCCACGGCGCCAGCCGCGCTGCCGAGGGCAAGCCGCTGGTCAGCCTCAACCTGGCCGCGCTGCCCGCCACACTGATCGAGTCCGAGCTGTTCGGGCATGTGGCAGGCGCCTTCACCGGCAGCCAGCGCGGCGGCCAGGCCGGCAAGCTGGAACAGGCCGCGGGCGGCACGCTGTTCCTCGACGAAGTCGCCGACATCCCGATGGAAATGCAGGTCAAGCTGCTGCGCGTGCTGGAAGACCATATGGTGGAACGCCTGGGCAGCCGCCAGTCGCAGCGGGTGGACTTCCGCCTGGTGGCGGCCACCAACCGCGACATCCAGGCGCTGATCGACGGCGGACGCTTCCGCCTGGATCTGTACTACCGCCTGAGCGGCGTGGTGCTGCGCATTCCGGCGCTGGGCCAGCGGCGCGAGGACATACCTGCCCTGCTCGCCCATTTCGTGCGCGGCTTTTGCGCGCGCAACCAGGTGGCGGTGCCGGAGGTGGGACCCGAGGTGGCGCGCTACCTGGCCGAACGGCGCTGGCCGGGCAATGTGCGGCAGCTCCGGCAGAAGATCGAAGAGGCGCTGGTGTTCTGCGACTCACGCGTGCTGCGCGCGGCGGACTTCGCGCGGGGCGAGGAGAACATGGCGGCATTCAGCGTAAGCGAGCCAGCCTTGACGTTTGGCGCGGTGCCGGAAGACATGCCGGAAGCAACGCCGGACGAGGGCGCAACCGATGCTGCCGTGGCGTCGCCGGCGGACTTGCGGGAGGTCGCGCATGAAGCGGTGCTGCAGGCCATCGCGCGGCACGGCGGCAACAAGAAACGCGCCGCCGCGCAGCTGGGAATTTCGCGCTCGCATCTGTACAAGATACTGGAGCGCGGCCCGCGCGGCTGAGCATGCGTGCGCCTATGCCTTGAAACTCGTTTCAAGAGGAGAATTCATGTGACAGCCAATGTCACAACAGTCCGCGTCCGCACTGCCGGATGTTGCGGAGGTCGACGACCACGCCGATTGCGCAGACCCGGACTATCCAATCCGGAGCCACCGTGCCCGCCACGAATCCGCAAAGCCAGCAAGCCCGAGACGCCAGCCGCCTGCAGGGGCCGCTCTCTCGGGCGGCAGGCTTATCCCTCGAACAGCACGCGCAGCATGCGCTCGGGATTGGCCAGGAAATCGCGCGTCACGCGAAAGTGCTCGGTGTCCTGGTAACCGACGCGCGCCACACCCTCGGCCGAGCAGGCATAGATCCATGCATCCGGGTAAGCCATCAGGATCGGCGAATGCGTGGCGATGATGAACTGCGAACCATCGCCCACCAGGTCGTGGATACGCGAGAGCACCGCCAGTTGCCGCTGAGGAGAGAGCGCGGCCTCGGGTTCGTCGAGCAGGTAGAGCCCGTTGCCGCCGAAGCGATGCATCATCAGCGCGAGAAACGATTCGCCGTGCGATTGCTCGTGCAGGGAACGCCCGCCGTAGGCGTCGACAACGGGCGGGCCGAAGGCGGGCTCCGCGTCCAGGCGCTCGATTTCCGTTGCCACGTTGAAGAAGCTCTCCGCGCGCAGGAAAAAGCCATCTCGCGGACGCCTGAAACCACGCGCCACACGCAGGTACTGGTGCAGCTCCGAATGCGATCTGCGTGTGCCGAAACTGAAATTGCGCGAGCCGCCCTCGGCGTTGTAGCCCATCGCGACCGCGATGGCCTCCATCAGCGTGGACTTGCCCGAGCCGTTCTCGCCGACCAGGAAGGTAACCTTGGGATGGATCTCCAGCACATCGAGCGAGCGCACCGCGGGCAGGCTGAAGGGGTAGCGTTCGAAGCTCTCGACGATATCGCGCCGCAGGGTGACGCGGCTGATGAACTGGGAGGAGATCATGATGACAGCGAAGTGGATGGCCACGTCGCTATCGTAGCGCGGAACGAGCCTCAGAGCGGCAAGCGCATCGCGATACGCTGCCGCAAGCCAAGCGCTGCCTCGCGCGCAAGCGCTGCGGCCAGTTCGGGACACAGGCCAGCCTCTTCCAGGGGGCGGAAACCGAGCCGCTCGTAGAACGGCGCATTCCATGGCAGATGGCGGAAGGTGGTGAGCGCGAGCGATTGCAGGCCTTGCGCGCGAGCCCAGTCCGCCACGGCGCTCACCAGTGCGCGGCCGAGGCCACGGCGGGCATGGGCCGGGTGCACATCCATTTCATCCAGGTAGGCACGCTGTCCGCTGGTGCTGGCGAGCGCGAAGCCGGCTACGCCGCCATCGGAGGCAATGGCGACCCACAGGCGGCTTTCGCGCTGCGCGCGTTGCAGGTCTTCGAGCGGGGTGACGCGCCCGCGCAGCGCGGGCGGCAGGTCGTCTGCGGGAAACAGCCCGGCCGCTGCGCGTTCGATGGCGGGGAGTGTTGGCAGGTCGGCCGTGGTGGCCAGGCGGATGTCAGGGAATGGCATGGGTATGCGGCAGTATTCAGCGCGCCGGGGCGCCCGCCCTCTCCCATGGCATGGCAGAGGAGCCCGGAGGAGAGGGTGAGCGCCGGCCCGGAGCGAGCGCATTCCTGCCTGCGTACGCCGGCCTCGCCTCCGGGCCCCGTTCCGTACGCCGGAGGTTTCAGGCCGCCGGGAACATCCCCAGCAGATTCGCCACCGCAGCCGGCACGTCGTCCGCCTCGGTAATCGCGCGCACCACTGCCGCGCTGCCCACGCCGGCAGCCAGCACCTGCGGCAGGCGCGCGGCGTCCACGCCACCAATGCCCACCAGCGAAGGCACCACCGGCTGCATCAGCTTGGCATAGGCATGGAAACGGCCCAGGCCCTGCGGCGCGGTCGGCATCACCTTGGTGGTGGTGGGGAAGATCGCACCCAGCGCCAGGTAGCTCGGGCCGATGGTGGCCACGCGCAGCATCTCGGCGTAGCCATGGGTGGACACGCCGAGCCGCAGTCCGGAATCACGCAGCGCATCCAGGTCGGCCTCGTCGAGGTCTTCCTGGCCCAGGTGAATGCCGTAGATGCCGCTGCGCGCGCTGTCGTTGCCGTGGCTGGCATGGTGATCGATGGCGGCACGCCAGTGGTCGTTGATGAACAGGCGCGACGCGCTGCCGCGCGCGGCGCCGGCGGCGCGCTCGATCTCGCCGCGCACGGCCTGCGCATCGTTCGACTTGAAGCGCAGCTGCACCGTGGGCACGGCCAGCGGGACCAGGCGCTCGATCCAATCCGCCGTGGGCACCACCGCGTACAAACCCAGCGGCGGGCATGGCGCGAACGGCTTGGCGCTGCTCTCGGGCGCCACCAGCGCGGCGTGGCGCACCTGCGGGAAGCGCGCGAAATCCACCGGCCAGTCCAGCGAGCCGGGCTGCCAGGCGCGCGCCAGGCAAAGCGCGTCGTGCGCGGGAAAATGCAGCGCCAGGCAGGCCAGCAGTACCGCCACGAAGCCCGGCGAGTGGGCGGTATCGCCATCGGCACGGGCGCTGAAGACCCAGGTGCCCATCGGCGAGCGCACGGTATCGCTCCACTGCCCGCCCTCGCGGTCGCTCTCGATGGCGATGGCGCCGGCAGCGGCGATGCGAGCCAGCGTCGCCGCCTCGGCCTCGCCATCGAACAGCACCACGTCGGCATTGCCGAGTTCGGCTGGCGCGTCGGCCTGCGCCCATACGCGCCAGGCCTTGTCGGCGGTGCCAAAGGTGGCGCCGTAGCGCGCCAGCAGCGTGTCGCGCAGCGCGGCGTCGACGGCGGCCTTCACTCCGTTGCGGCTCATGCGCGGTCCTCCGCGCCTGCGGCGTGCCAGAACGGCATGCCCACCACCGGCGTGCTGGCCTGGGCGATATCGCGCTCGGGCATGGGACCGGCCAGGTAAGCGGTGCGGCCGGCATCGACCGCGAGCGCGAAGGCGCGTGCCATGTTCACCGGATAGGCCGCCTGCGCGACCGCGGTATTCAGCAGCACGCCGTCGTAACCCCATTCCAGCACCTGGGCCGCATGCGAGGGCAGCCCGAGACCGGCGTCGACGATCAGCGGGGTATCCGGCAAACGCTCGCGCAGCAGGCGCATGGCGTGCGGATTGACCGCGCCCTTGCCGGTGCCGATCGGCGCGGCCCAGGGCATCAGCGCCTGGCAGCCCACGTCGAGCAGGCGGCGGCACAGGACCAGGTCTTCGGTGCAATACGGCAGCACCTTGAAGCCTTCCTTGATCAGCGTCTCGGCCACCGCCGGCAGGTTGAGCGTATCGGGCTGCAGGGTATAGTCGTCGCCCACCAGTTCAAGCTTGATCCAGTCGGTCTCGAACACCTCGCGCGCCATCATGGCGGTGGTGATGGCTTCCTGCGGCGCCATGCAGCCGGCGGTATTGGGGAGCACCGGCACATCCATCGACCTGAGCATCTGCCAGAAGGCCTGGCCGCCCTCGCCCTCCCCCACCGCGCCCTGGCGGCGCAGCGCCACCGTCAGCATGGCGGGCCGCGCCACTTCCACCGCGGCCTGCAAGGTGGCGGGAGACGGATAGCGCGCGGTGCCCAGCAACAGGCGCGAGGCGAACGACTCGCCATAGAGCACGAAGGGGTCGCCGAGCAGGTCGCGGCGGGATTCTGCGGTATTGAGCGTCATGTAGGGTCAGCCTCCCGTCACGGGTTGCACAAGGTCGATACGGTCGCCGGCGGCGAGCGTGGTGGCCGCATGCGCGGCGCGCGGCACGAACTGGCCGTTGAGCGCGGCGGCAAAAGGCGGCGCGATGCCGGCGCAGGCCACCGCATCGGCCAGGGTCGCGTTATCGGCAAGCCCGAGCGGACGGCCGTTGAGCAGGATATCCATGGTCATTGTCGTTCAGTGCAGCACCGGCGAGCCGGCAACGGTGTCGAGCGCGGGCTCGATCATGCCGGGCCAGCGCAGCGCGGCGGGCACGGCATGGGCGGCGGGATCGTCATCGAGCAGCGCCCGCACCACCTGGCAGGCCGCCTCGGTGACCGCCGGGGCGATCAGGAAACCGTGCCGGTACAGGCCGTTGAGACGCACGATGCGGGCATGCTGGTCCACCCGGATGGCCGGCAGATGGTCCGGCCGCGTCGGGCGGCGCTGCACATTGAGTTCCAGCACGCGCGCCTCGCCGAACGCCGGGTCCAGCGAGTAGGCTGCCGAGAGCAGTTCCAGCGCGGAGCGCACGCTCATCGGCGAATCGTCCTCGCTTTCGAGTTCGGTGGCGCCGATCACGTAGAGATCGTTGGGCTTGGGCGCGATATAGATCGGATAGCGCGGATGCAGCAGGCGCACCGGGCGGTGCAGCTTGACCTCGGGCGCGTGCACGCGCACCACTTCGCCGCGCAGGCCGCGCAAGCCCGGCATGCTGCCGTGCGCGGCCGGCTGTCCGGGCCACGCGGCGCGCGCGCCCAGGCCGCGGCAATCCAGCACCACGCGGGCACCGATGCCAAGCGCCGGCAGGTCGCCCGCCTCGACTTCACCGGCTTCCCATACGCAATGCAGGCCGCTGGCAACCGCGCAGGCCAGCAGCGCACGCAGCGTGCCGCGGTTATCGAGTTGCCCTTCGCCGGCCAGCAGCAGGCCTTGCGAGAAGCGGCCCGCGAGCGCGGGCTCGAGCGCGGCCACGCCGTTGCCGTCCAGCGCGCGCATGCGCTCGGCCACCAGTTCGGGCGGCGCCACGGCGCGTACGCGGCTGGCGAACAGCGACATCTCGCTGCGGTCGCGCGTATGCCATACCACCAGCGTGCCGTCTTCCTGGAAAAACACCGGCTCCGGCAATTCGGCTATCCAGGCGCGCCACAGGTCCACGCTGGCGGTGCCCAGTTCGACGATGCGGCGCTCGGCAATGGCGGATTCCGCCAGGGGCGCCAGCATCGCCGCCGCCACATACGCGGCCGAGCCCGCGCCGTCGGGGCCGGCGCGCTCGATCAGCGCCACGCGCAGGCCGGCGCGTACCAGTTGCCAGGCGGATAGGCGCCCGGCCAGGCCGGCGCCGAGCACCGCCACATCAAACGACTGCACTGTCATGGGGATGATTGTGCCGGCGCGCCCCCCGCCGGGGGGGCGAGCGGCCGGCGCCCTAAAGTGCTGGGCGGCCCCGCATCCCGGGGCACGGAACCTCACGTGCCAGGCGCGCGCGTTCGCGCGCCTGGCACCCACTTCGTCACGAGTAGATCTTGCTGCCGCTCTTGACGAACTCGATCGACTTCTCCTGCATGCCCTGCTCGGCTTCCGGCTTGAGCGAGGCGGCGTAGTCGCGCACTTCCTGCGTGATCTTCATCGAGCAGAACTTGGGACCGCACATCGAGCAGAAATGCGCGATCTTGGCGCCTTCGGCCGGCAGCGTGGCGTCGTGGTACGAACGCGCGCGCTCGGGATCCAGGCCGAGGTTGAACTGGTCCTCCCAGCGGAACTCGAAGCGCGCCTTGGACAGCGCGTTGTCGCGCAGCTGCGCGCCCGGCCAGCCCTTGGCAAGGTCGGCCGCGTGCGCGGCGATCTTGTAGGTGATGATGCCTTCGCGCACGTCTTCCTTGTCGGGCAGGCCCAGGTGTTCCTTCGGCGTGACGTAGCACAGCATGGCAGTGCCCATCCAGCCGATATTGGCTGCGCCGATGCCGCTGGTGATGTGGTCGTAGCCGGGGGCGATATCGGTCACCAGCGGTCCGAGCGTGTAGAAGGGCGCTTCATAGCAGTGCTTCAGCTCTTCATCCATATTGGCCTGGATGCGCTGCAGCGGCACGTGGCCCGGGCCTTCGATCATGACCTGCACGTCGTGCTTCCAGGCCTTGGCGGTCAGCTCGCCGAGCGTGCGCAGCTCGCCGAACTGGGCGTCGTCGTTGGAGTCGGCGATACAGCCGGGACGCAAGCCATCGCCCAGGCTGAACGACACGTCGTACGCCTTCATGATTTCGCAGATCTCGTCGAAGTGCGTGTACAGGAAGTTTTCCTTGTGATGCGCCAGGCACCACTTGGCCATGATCGAGCCGCCGCGCGAGACGATGCCGGTGACGCGGTCCGCGGTCATCGGCACGTAGCGCAGCAGCACGCCGGCGTGGATGGTGAAGTAGTCCACGCCCTGCTCGGCCTGCTCGATGAGCGTGTCGCGGAACATTTCCCAGGTCAGGTCCTCGGCGATGCCGCCGGTCTTGTCCAGCGCCTGGTAGATGGGCACCGTGCCGATGGGCACCGGCGAGTTGCGCAGGATCCATTCACGGGTTTCGTGGATGTGCTTGCCGGTGGACAGGTCCATGATGGTGTCGGCGCCCCAGCGGATCGACCACACCATCTTTTCCACTTCCTCGGCCAGCGACGACGTCACCGCCGAGTTGCCGAGGTTGCCGTTGATCTTGACGCGGAAATTGCGCCCGATGGCCATCGGCTCCAGCTCGGTGTGGTTGATGTTGGCGGGAATGATGGCGCGGCCGGAAGCGATTTCGCGGCGCACGAACTCCGGCGTCATGTCTTCCGGGCGCAGCGGCAGCGCGGCACCCAGCGCATTGCCGGGGTGCTGGCGCAGCAGCGCCTTGTATTCGGGCTTGTCGTACAGGGCCTGCAGGTTCAGCGACTCGCGCAGCGCGACGTATTCCATCTCGGGCGTGATGATGCCGCGGCGGGCGTAGTGCATCTGCGACACGTTGGCGCCGGCCTTGGCGCGGCGCGGATTGGTCAGCTGGGCAAAGCGCAGGTGGGCGGTGGCCGGGTCCGCGGCGCGCGCCAGGCCGTACTCCGACGACAGGCCGGGCAGGACCTCGGTATCGCCGCGCTCTTCGATCCACTTGCCGCGTACCGACGGCAGGCCGGCCTTCAGGTCGATATGGATGTCCGGATCGCTGTACGGGCCCGAGGTGTCATACACGGGAATCGGCGGATTGGACATTTCGCCCTTGTCCGTGCGCGTGGACGTCTGCAGGATCGTGCGCAGCGGCACGCGGATATCGGGGCGGCTGCCGGTCAGGTAGGTCTTGCTGGATGCCGGATAGGCGAACTTCTTGTCGAGATCGGTTTCGAGCGACTCGAAGGAAGCGGCGGGGGCGGTATTTGTGCGGGCCATGGGTGTCGTCCTCTCTTGCGGGGATGGACGAAACCAGGAGCCCTGTGAGCATGTCCGCGGCGGTGAGGCCGGGTCATGTGCCTTGGAGAAGGCAGGAGCTGTTCGGTAACCATGAAACTTCCCACGCCGGTACTAGCCGGATCGGGTTCGAAGGGACTCTCTCAGCCGCACGGCCCATCCGTACGGCACCCCTGTTTCATCCAACGGGGTGAATTTAAGCACAAGGTTCCGGACTTGACCACCCCTGTTTCGATCTGGAGTGTCGTGCGCTGCGGTATGAGCGCCGGCAACGGCGCCTCCGGAGCGAGCCGCGCACCATCGCGCTGCAGCGCACAACAACACTGGGCAGCAACCATCACCCGGCGCCCCGCAAGTCAGGCTTTGAAGGTCACCCAGGGCTTCAGCCGCGCCACCGCCTCGATCAGGCCAGCCTCTTCCTGCGCCTGCAGCACCGGGCCAATCGGCTTGTACGCCTCGGGCGATTCTTCGATCAGGCGCTCCTCGCGCAGGGTGATGCAGCGCCAACTGTTGTCTGCCTGATGGCCTCTGACGCGACGCAAGGCCTGGCGCCGGACACTGCGGCCAGCGCCATGGCTGCACGAGGAGAGCCAGCCGGCATGCCCCAGACCACTTACGATAAAGGATGCGTCCCCCATCGAGCCAGGAATCAAAGCCAGCTCGCCGTGATGGGCGGGAGTGGCCCCCTTGCGGTGGATATTGAGATCCTGTTCACGCAGGACGACGTTATGCGGCACGTCGACCACCAGGCGCGATGCTGCCGCGCCGCACAGTTCCGCCAACTCCTTGCGGACCAGTTCGGCCAGCACCACGCGATTGGCCCATGCATAGCGGGCCGCCGTCCCCATCGCCACCATATATTCGCGCGCCAGGCCGCCCGACAGTCCGTAAAGCCCGCTTTGCGGGTGCTTCAGGCCGGCAGGCCAGGCCCGGCGCGCCTGGTCCATCCAGCGCCGGCCCACGTAGAAGCCGACATCGCGCGAACCGCTGTGGATCATCGCCACGACATCGCCTGGCGCGAGGCCGATGCGATACGCGGCGTGCCGGTCGAAAATGGCGTCCACGACCTGCAGTTCGACGAAGTGATTGCCGCCGCCAGGCGTACCGAGACAGGGATCGCGAAAGATCTCGCGATTGCCGACGTGCGCATCCGGCGCATGGCGGGCACTCCCGCCGAAGGCGTCCAGCCCGACGCAGGCGGCAAGTTCGGCCTCCAGACGGCTGCGATCCACCTGTCCCCACAATCCGTGCGGGGCCACGCGATCGATGAACGCGGCCGGCCCCTCGTCGAACAAGGCGCGAAACGCGGCGCCATGCACCGGCACGTCGCGGCCGTTTTCCAGCAAGGCACGCGTCAGCCTGCGCACCAGGCCTTCCTGCAGCGGCTCCAGGGCGGCGCGCGTCAGGCCGGTGGTGATCAGGCGCATGCCGCAGTTGATATCGGTACCGATCGCGGCGGGAATGACGAAATCCGCATCGGTGGCAACGACCGATCCGACCGGCGCGATGCCGCCCGGATGAAAATCCGGCGTTGCACAGGCTTTGCAGACGCCGTGGTGGCCGTCCGGAGAGCGCACCGCGGCAAAATCGAGCAACTGGCGCACGGCTTTTGCTTCCAGGGGAAGCGTGGCTGGCAACAGCACCGAGGCCTGGGCGTGTTCGTTGCGCAGGTGATAGACGCCTTCGCTGTGCTCGACGTGGATACCCTGGCGCTGCAGGGCTTTTTTAAGACGGGGAAATGAGGACATGGCTGCTGGAATTGCAAGGTACGCGGGTGCCTCCGGAATACCGGGGCAAAAAGTACCTTCTGCGCAGCAGCGTCGAGAAAGGAGCGTGCAGTGTAGCGCCGGAAAGCGGCGTGCGGCAAGCGCCCGGCCCGCAATGCCGTGCCGTTGCGGCGCAAAGTGTTGGCGGCCGGACACATTGCGAGCCCCGCACATAGTCCGCCGCTTGCTCTACCATGCAGTCAGGCATGCCCATTCGCAACGCGCGCAGAAGATTGCACAGGAGACCCCATGACCGAAGCCGCCACCCATCGCGTGTTCAACCAGGTACCGGACCTGACCGGCTACAACCTGTTCACCGGCGACCCCGCGCTGCGCGCTGCGCTGGAACGGCTGGGCGGCGGCTGGCACGCCGGTGCGCTGGATGCGTTCGGCGCCCGCCTGGGCGAGGCCGATGTGCTGCAGTGGGCGGCCGAGGCCAATCGGCACACGCCCGAGTTGCATTCGCACAGCCGCACCGGCGAGCGCATCGACGAGGTGGAGTTCTCGCCCGCGTGGCATGCGCTGCTGGCCTTGCTGCGCAGCCAGCAATTGCAGGCGCTGCCGTTCGCCCGGCCGCGCGAGGGCGCCTGGGTGGCGCGGGCGGCGGGCTACTTCCTGCAGGCACAGGCCGAGTCGGGCTCTCTGTGCCCGCCCACCATGACCTTCGCCAGCATCCCCGTGCTGCAGCAGGAAGCGGCACTGTTCGCCGAGCTGGGGCCAAAGCTGTTCGCCACCGAACACGATCCGCGCGACCTGCCCTGGCGCGACAAGCGCGCGGTGATGATCGGCATGGGCATGACGGAAAAGCAGGGCGGCTCCGATGTGCGCAGCAACACCACCATCGCGCGTCCCGTGCGCGGCGAGGGCCGCGGCGCCGAGTACGCGATCACCGGGCACAAATGGTTTTTCTCCGCGCCGATGTGCGACGCCCACCTCGTGGTGGCGCGCATGGGCGCCGAGGATGGGCCGCTGTCGTGCTTCTTCGTGCCGCGCTTTCGCGACGACGGCAGCAAGAACCCGGTGCAGATACAGCGCCTCAAGGACAAGCTGGGCAACCGCTCCAACGCCAGCAGCGAGGTGGAATTCCGCGATGCCACCGGCATCCTGATCGGCGAAGAAGGCCGCGGCATCCCGACCATCATCGAGATGGCCACCTATACCAGGCTGGATTGCGTGATCGGCAGCGCCGCCATCATCCGCGCGGCGCTGGTGCAGGCCATCCACCATGCGCGCCACCGCATGGCCTTTGGCCGCCTGCTGGCGGACCAGCCGCTGATGCGCAACGTCCTGGCCGACCTGGCGCTGGAGAGCCAGGCCGCGACCTTGCTGACGATGGAACTGGCGCACGCGTTCGAGCGGGCCGATGCCGATCCGCTTGCCACCGCCTGGAAACGCGTCGTCACGCCCGCGGCCAAGTTCTGGGTCTGCAAGCGCGCCATCGAGGTCACCGGCGAAGCCATGGAGGTATGGGGCGGCAACGGCTACGTCGAGGAAGGGCCGATGGCGCGCCTGTACCGCGAGGCACCCGTCAACTCGATCTGGGAAGGTTCGGGCAACATCATGTGCCTGGACGTGCTGCGCGCGCTGCAGCGCAATCCCGAGGATGCCGCGCGGCTGCTGCAGGACCTGGCCCAGCGCGCCGGCGGCCATCCGGCGGTGCGCGCCGAACTCGCCTCGCTGCAGGCGATGCTGCGCGATGCGCCGGAACACCTCGAAACCGGCGCCCGGCGCTTTGCCCAGGGGCTGGTGCTGACCGCGCAGGCGGCGCTGATGCTGGCCCATGCCGATGCGGACGACGCCGAGCGCTTCGCGGCCAGCCGGCTGGGACGCCAGCACGGCCGCGTGTTCGGCACGCTGGAAGGCGACGCCGCGGCGCTGGCGCGCGTGGTGGAACGCGCCTGGCCGGCCTGAAGGCAGCGCGCCTCGGGCGATGACCGGGTGCGCCCTCCGGCGCACTCGCGCACCCGCCAGAGCGGGCACGCCCTCTCCCCGTATCGCTTCGCCTCATCCCGTGCCGGCACCCGGGCATGCCCCGGCGTGCGGCATGCGTCGCCTTGCGCATCCTCCAGCGCTTCCTGCACGGTTTTTCCCCCGCTCCTGCTTCAGTGTGTCGAGGGCCTGCCGTAAACCGTTGATATTAAAGGCACATATTGAATGCATAAGTGCCTGATAGCCCCCATCCATGACTTAGCGGAACGCCCTGCCGGGCGCCGGAATCCTGACATGAACATCAGTCAACGCCTGCTGCTTTCCCTCTCCCTTGCCCTGCTCGCCTTGCTCGCCGTGGGCCTCGGCGGCATCTGGCAGCTCAGCCAGTCGGAACAGCGCTTCGAGTATTTCAACGACAACACGCTGGGCAGCGTACGCGTGCTCGACAGTCTCAAGGACAACGTCAATGCGATGCGCATCTCGCTCTACCGGCACAGCATGACTGACGACCTCAAGGCCAAGACCGATGCCGAAGCGGACCTGGCCAAGGCGGACGAGAAGTTCGACGCCACCGCGGCAAAATACGAGCGCGAGGATATCTCCGACGAAACCGACCGCAAGATGCTGGAAGCCGACCGCGCCACGCTCAAGCGCTATCGCGAGACGCGCGTCGCCCTGCTGGAAAAATCGCGCGCCAACGACCATGCCGCAGCGCACGCGATGCTGGTATCCGGCGAGCTGAACGAAGCGTCGATCGCCTTGCGCAAGGCGATCGACGATCACATCGCCTACAACGCGGACCTGGGCGAGCGCGCCGTGGTGCATAACCGCGCGCAATACGACACGGTCGTGGCGGTATTCGCCGCGGTGATCGCCGTGGCGATGCTGGTGACCGGCTACCTGGCGGTAACGGTGTACCGCCGCATCCACAGCAGCCTGGCCGAGATCGAGCACACCCTGGAATATGTCAGCGACTCGCTCGACCTCGACCGGCGCGCGCCGGTTGGCAGCATGGACGAGATCGGGCGCACCGCCACGGCTTTCAACCGCTTGCTCGAACGTGTTGCGGGGGCGCTGCGCGAAGTGCGTCACTCGACGGAATCGGTGGGCGTGGCGGCACGCCAGATCGCTGCCGGCAATACCGACCTGTCGGCGCGGACCGAGCAACAGGCGGCATCGCTGGAAGAAACGGCGTCGAGCATGGAACAGCTGACCACCACCGTGCGCCAGAACGCCGACAACGCGCGCCAGGCCAGCGGCCTGGCCAGCAATGCCGCCGACGTGGCGGAGCACGGCAGCTCGGCCGTGCAGCAGATGGTGCAGACGATGGGCGCGATCAGCGCCAGTTCCAACCGTATCGCCGAAATCACCAGCCTGATCGAGGGCATTGCCTTCCAGACCAATATCCTGGCGCTCAACGCCGCGGTGGAAGCGGCGCGCGCCGGCGAGCAGGGCCGTGGCTTTGCGGTGGTGGCGGGCGAGGTGCGCAGCCTGGCGCAGCGCTCTTCCAGCGCCGCCAAGGAGATCAAGGACCTGATCGAAAGCTCGGTCGACACCGTGCGCACCGGCTCGGCGCAAGCCGAGGGCGCCGGCAAGACCATGGACGAAGTCCGCCAGGCCGTGAAACGCGTGTCCGACATCATTGGCGAGATTGCCGCCGCCTCGGACGAGCAAAGCGCCGGCATCGAGCAGGTCAACCAGGCAGTCGGCCAGATGGACGAAGTCACGCAGCAGAACGCTGCGCTGGTGGAAGAGGCAGCCGCCGCCGCCCAGTCGCTGGACGACCAGGCCGGCAAGCTGCGCGATACGGTGTCGACCTTCCGCCTGGCGGCGGGCTGAACGGCGGCCGGCGGGCCGCGCAGCGGTCCGCGGATCGCCTCGCGCCCGGCATCGAGACCGGGCCGCGCTTCATACCGCCAGCACCTCGGCCAGCCGCAACACCACGCGCGGACCGTTCCGGATCAGGTCATGCGCGCGCTCGCCGATCATGATGGCCGGCGCATTGGTATTGCCCCCTATCAGCGTCGGCATGATCGAGGCGTCCACCACGCGCAGGCCTTGCACCCCCCGCACGCGTAACTGCGGGTCCACCACCGCGTATTCGTCCATGCCCATGCGGCAGGTCCCCACGGGATCGTAGCTGGTGTCCGCATGCTCGCGGATCATGGCGCGGATCGCGCTGTCGTCGCTGCCGTCCGCGGCCAGGTGCGACGAATACAATTCCTTGCCGCCGAACGCCGCAAGCTGCGGCTGGGCCAGGATGCGGCGCACGATCCGCACCCCCGCCACCAGATCGTCGAGGTCGCGCGGGTCCGACAGGAAACGGGGATCGATCAGCGGCGCATCGCGGACGTCGGGCGAGGCCAGCCGCACTTCGCCACGGCTGCTCGGCCGCAACACGCACACATGGCAAGCGTAGCCGTGGCCCAGGCGGATGTGGCGCATATGGTCGTCGGCCATGCCGACCACGAAGCGCAGCTGCAGGTCGGGTTCGTCGAGATCGGGGTGGCTCTTGAGGAAGGCGCCGGCTTCGGCGAAGTTGGAGGTCAGCATGCCGGTGCGCTCGCGCCGGTAGCGCAGGATCTCGGCCAGCAGGCGAAAGGCGCCACCCACCGACACGCCGAACAGTTCGGGCGCGGCGACGCGCTTGTGCACGACGATGTCGGGATGATCCTGCAGATTGCCGCCCACGCCTGGCAGATGGTGCACCACGGGAATGCCCAGTTCGCGCAGGTGCGCAGCCGGCCCCACGCCCGATGCCATCAGCAGTTGCGGCGAACCAAAGGCACCGGCCGACACGATGACTTCGCGGCGCGCGCGCAGCACCGTCTCGCGTCCATCCAGGCGCACCAGCACGCCGACCGCATGGCGGCCCTCGAACTCGATGCGCTGCACCTGCGCGCCGCTCAACACATGCAGATTGGCGCGGCCGCCGTTGCAGGCACGGTCGGCGGCATCGCCGCGATGCAGGTAGGCGCGTGCGGCGTTCCAGCGCTCGCCGCCGTACTGGGTCACCTGGTACCAGCCCGCTCCTTCCTGGTCCACGCCGTTGAAATCGTCGTTGCGGCGGTAGCCAGCCTGCTGTGCCGCCTCGATGAAACGCTGGCCAAAGGGATTGGGCGTACGCAGGTCCGACACAGGCAGCGGGCCGCTGCCGCCGTGCAGGGGATCGTCATCGCGCCCGGCGAGCCGCTCGTTGCACTCGGCGCGGCGGAAATACGGCAGGACGTCGTCCCAGGACCAGCCATCGCAGCCAGCCATGGCCCAGCCGTCGTAGTCGGACGGCCGGCCACGCGTGTAGATCATGGCATTGATGGAGGAACTGCCCCCCAGGCCGCGCCCGCGCGGCTGGTAGCCGCGGCGCCCGTCCAGCCCCGGCTGCGGCACGGTGCAGTAGCCATAGTTGTGGCTGCCGGCACGCGGCAGCATCGCCGCGTAACCGGCCGGGGTCGACACCAGCGCATGGTGATCGTGGCCGCCGGCCTCGAGCACCGCCACGCTGTCGCTGCCGCTGTCCGCCAGCCGGCTGGCCAGGGCACACCCGGTCGAGCCGCCGCCGACGACGAGATAGTCAAAGGTGGTTTCCATCTGTCTCCCCGCGTGGTCGGAGGTCAGGACGCCGGGGTTGCGCCGGCCTCTTTATCCGTCCGGGCATGCCGGGCACCCCGGTCTGGCGGGCACGCCGCGAGCACGCCGCGAAATCAGTTTAGGCGCTATGCCGGGGGGGTGGAAAGGGGGATGGAAAGGGCGGCACGCATGGCTGCCTGAAGCGCGGCGCTAGTGCCGTGCCGCCACTGCCGGGCGGCCACGCATGGCTAGGGCATGGGGGTCAGAACGCCTTGCCCGCCACGGCCCAGGAAGTGCGCAGGATGCGCCAGCGCGGCTTGAGTGCCCGAGGGTTGCCGCCCCCCTCCCACAGATGGGCGAAGGGGGCAGCAGACCTGCAGTGGTCTACCCCCAGGGCCTCACGCCACCACCATCGGCCGCCCCAGCATCCGCGACAGCACTGCCTCGGGCGAATGCGTGTGGTCGCTGATGGCCTTCGGCGACAGATAGTAGGTCTGCTCCATCATGGCCCGCCCGCGCATGGCCGCATGCAGCACCTGGTCGCTGAAGACGATCCAGGTCGATCCCGGCGGGAACTGGAATTCCTGTTGCGGCACACTGGCCTGGTAGTCGAGATCCGCCTTGGCCAGGTCATGCAGCTGCAGCATGCGATGGTCGTACTCCGAGCGCCGGCGCTTGGTGATGTGCAGCAATTCCATCATCCGTGCCTGCCCCGGCCACATCCCCCGGGTTTTCGGCACGAAGCGCTTCGCGAAGTCGCCAAAGGGCTCGCCCACCCGCCACACGCGCGGCGCCTGCGGGTCGATATTGTGGAACACGCGCAGCAGACGCTGGCCCAGCAGCGGATTGGACGGAAAGGAATCCACATGCAGGCGGGTGTCGTCCTTGCGCCAGCTCACCGGGCGGCCGGCGATTTCGCTCGGGCGCAGCGAGGTGCCGGCGCGCACCAGATGCGGGCCGTATTCGGGGAACAGGGTCAGCACCAGCTTCTCGCTGTATTCGGCATAGCGGCGGATCAGGCGATAAAGATCCTTCAGGTCCTGCTCGCCGCCGGTGGCGCCGCGCACGGCCTGGTCATTGGCGCGCAGGTTGATGTTCTTCGACTTGCCGTCCGACCAGCGGCTGTCGAGAAAGCGCTCCTCGCCAGCCTCGAAACGGAAGTGCAGTTGCGGGAAATACAGCACCGCGCCCTGCTCCAGTTCGCGGCGCAGCCCGGCTCTGGTGCCGGCATCGACCTGCGGTGCCCACTCGGTAAAAGGCTGCGGCCGGATCAGGTTGAACGCGTGCGTGCCTGCCGCGGACGCGGCGGCGCTGGACGCGGAAGGCGTAGGGGTCGAATCAGGTGACATGGGCATCCTCGGTATGCGGGCTCCGGCGACCTGGGCGCGTGCCTGCGGCACGGCGGCAGGATCACAAAGCGCCACTCGCCGGACCGCTTTGCCATCCCGCGATTCTACCCTCGCGGCCGTGCGGCGCCACGCCTGGCGGCGTCGCGCTTGATCCTGGACAAGATGGGCACGGGCCGGAGCCGCGCTTGCGCGCCATGGAAAAACGCCGCCCGATGGGCGGCGCTCAGACTGCCGGCAGCGCTGCGGTGCAGGCACATCCTGCCGGCCTGGTCTGCAGCCTTACAGGCCCGCGGCAGCGCGCAGCACCGCGGCCTTGTCGGTCGCTTCCCACGAGAATTCCGGCTCTTCGCGGCCGAAGTGGCCGTAGGCTGCCGTCTTCTCGTAGATCGGGCGCAGCAGATCCAGCATCTGCACGATGCCCTTCGGACGCAAGTCGAAATGCTCCTGCACCAGGGCGGCGATGGCCTCGTCGGAAATCTTGCCGGTACCTTCGGTATAGACAGTGACGTTGATCGGGCGCGCCACGCCGATGGCGTAGCTGACCTGGACCTGGCACTGGCGCGCCAGGCCGGCAGCGACCACGTTCTTGGCCACATAGCGGGCCGCGTAGGCGGCCGAGCGGTCGACCTTGGACGGATCCTTGCCCGAGAACGCGCCGCCGCCGTGCGGCGATGCGCCGCCGTAGGTATCGACGATGATCTTGCGCCCGGTCAGGCCGCAATCGCCCTGCGGGCCGCCGATAACGAAGCGGCCGGTCGGGTTGACCAGGTACTTGGTGTCCTTGAGCATTTCGGCCGGCAGCACCGGCTTGATGATTTCCTCGATCACGGCTTCGCGGATCTGCGCCTGGGTGATATCCGGCGCATGCTGGGTCGACAGCACCACGGTATCGACGCTGTGCGGCCGGCCGTCGACATAGCGCACGGTCACCTGCGACTTCGCGTCCGGACGCAGCCAGGGCAGGCGGCCATCACGGCGCAGCTGCGACTGGCGCTCGACCAGGCGGTGCGCATAGTAGATCGGGAAGGGCATCAGCTCCGGCGTTTCGTCGCAGGCGTAGCCGAACATCAGGCCCTGGTCGCCGGCGCCCTGGTTCAGGTAGTCGTCGGAGGCGCGGTCCACGCCCTGGGCGATGTCGGGCGATTGCTTGTCGTAGGCGACCAGCACGGCGCAGCCCTTGTAGTCGATGCCGTACTCGGTGTTGTCGTAGCCGATGCGCTTGATGGTGTCCCGTGCGACCTGGATGTAGTCGACGTTGGCGGTCGTGGTGATTTCCCCTGCGAGAACCACCAGCCCGGTGTTGCACAGGGTTTCGGCAGCCACGCGAGCATACTTGTCCTGGGCCAGGATGGCATCGAGGACAGCGTCGGAAATCTGGTCAGCGACCTTATCGGGATGGCCTTCGGAGACGGATTCCGAAGTGAACAGGAAGTCGTTTGCCACGAACTTTTTCTCCAGGTTAGCTATTGCGTGCCAACCTTTCAGCCCGGGCGGCGACGCTTTAGCGGTATTTTCACGCCGTTCCGGTAGAACGGTATCGCCCCGCAAGTTGTCAGTTAACTCGGCGATACGCGTTATTATACGCGCCTGCAAGCTGCCCTGCAGCGCTACTGGCCGGGCGCAAGGCCGCAGCCATGCAAACCGTACAGTGGGCTCCGTAATGACGGCGGGATCCATTTGCTTGCCCCCACTAACGGCACTGCCTGGCAAAACATTAATCACCCACCCGGCCCGCCGGGCCGCTATCCCAATCCGATGACCTTTCTGTTCTGGCTGATTTCCCGCTTGCCGCTCTCGTGGCTGCACGCCATCGGCGGTACGCTCGGATTGCTGGCGGCGCGCCTGCCGGGACGCTACGGCAGGCGGCTTGGCGGGAACCTGCGCCAGGCCTACCCCGACGCCGGCGAGGCGATGCTGGCCGAGGCGGCCCGCTCGACCGGGCGCATGATCCTGGAAATGCCCTACTTCTGGAGCCGGCGCAATCCCGAAGCCCGCATGTACGGCTTCGCCGGCCCGCTGTGGCCGGAAATCGACCGGCTGATGGCACAGGGCCGGGGGCTGATCATCCTGGTGCCGCATCTCGGCTGTTTTGAAGTGCTCCCGCAGGCATTCGCCCTGCGGCATCCCGTCACCGCCCTGTACAAGCCGCCGCACCAGGCATGGCTGCGCGACTGGATCGTCAAGATGCGCACCCGCCCCAACCTGGCCATGGCGCCGGCGCAGCCGCGCGGCGTGCGCATGCTGGTCAAGGCACTCAAGCGCGGCGAAGCCATCGGCATCCTGCCGGACCAGGTCCCCACCGGGGGCGAAGGCGCCTGGGCGCCGTTTTTCGGCAAGCCGGCCTACACCATGACCCTGGTGCAACGCCTGCAGCAGCTCACCGGCGCGCCCATCGCGGCGATCTTCGCCGAGCGCCTGCCGCGCGGCGACGGCTTCCTCGGGCATATGCAGGTCATCGACGACATGCTGCCGGAGGATCAGGCCGAAGCCGCCGCGGTGATCAACCAGGCCGTCGAGAAACTGGTAATGGCAGCCCCCACCCAGTACCTGTGGGGCTACAACCGCTACAAGCACCCGACCGGCGCCGAGTTGCCGCCGGCCCAGCCGCCCCGCGCGCCGCCACCCGGCGCCTCGCGCGATCCACTGGCGGTGCCGCCGGCGGCGGCGCCGCATCAACCAGCGCCGCTTGCGGCGCACAACCCGCCGGCGGTACCGGGCCCGGCGCCGGCATCCATCTCCCACGACCCCAAATGAGCCGTATTTTTACCTGGCTTGGCATCGGCCTGCTGACCGTGCTGGGCAAACTGCCCTATCCGCTGGTGGCGCGCTTTGGCGAAAGCCTGGGCAGCCTGCTCTACCTGATTCCCAGCAGCCGGCGCCGCGTGGTGCAGACCAATCTGCGCCTGTGCTTCCCCGACGCAAGCGAGGCCGAGATCGAAACGCTCTCGCGCCAGACCTTCCGTACCGTCTTCCGCAGCTTCGCCGAGCGCGGCATCTTCTGGACCGGCAGCGAGAAACAGATGCGCCGCTGGGTCCAGATCGACGACCAGGCCAACCTGGTCGCGCTGGACGGCACGCCCCACATCCTGGTCACGCTGCATCTCTCCGGCGTGGAGGCGGGCGCGATCCGGCTGACCATCCACCTGCGCGAGCACGTCGGGCGCTCGGGCGCCTCGCTGTACACCAAGCAGAAGAACGACCTGTTCGACGGCTTCCTCAAGCATGCGCGCGGCCGCTTCGGCGCCAAGATGATTGCCCGCAACGACAGCGCGCGCGACATCATCCGCTGCCTGCGCAAGGGCGAGGCCCTGCAACTGATCGCCGACATGGACTTCGGCGAGCGCGACTCCGAGTACGTGCCGTTCTTCGGCGTGGAAGCCCTGACCCTGACCTCGGTATCCCGCCTGGCGCGGCTGGCCGGCGCCAAGGTAGTGCCGATCTATACCGAAATGCTGCCCGACTACCAGGGCTACGTGCTGCGCATCCTGCCGGCGTGGGAGAACTATCCCGGCGACAGCGTGACCGAGGATACCCGGCGCATGAACGCCTTTTTCGAGGATTGCATCCGCCCGCGCGTGACCGAGTACTACTGGGTACACAAGCGCTTCAAGCACCGCCCCGGCGGCGAGCGCGAAAACTACTGACAACGCGGGCGCGGCGCAGGCTAACGATGTGCCGCCTCCGCCCTCCTCCGGCATCGCCCCCTCCCCCGACACCTCGCCAGCAAGTCCCCGCCGGCCCGACTACAATCGCACCATGAAACTCCAGTTCACCAAGATGCACGGCGCCGGCAACGACTTCGTCGTGTTCGACGGCATCCACCAGACCCTGAACCTGACGCCCGCGCAGTGGCGCGCGCTCGCCAACCGGCATTTCGGCGTGGGTGCCGACCAGATGCTGGTGGTCGAGAAGCCCACCCGCGACGACGTCGATTTCCGCTACCGTATCTTCAACGCCGACGGCAGCGAAGTGGAGCACTGCGGCAACGGTGCGCGCTGCTTCGTGCGCTTCGTCACGGACCACGGCCTGACCGACAAACGCTCGGTGCGCGTGCAGGTGATGAACGGCGTGATCACGCTGACGCTGCAGGACGACGGCCAGGTCACGGTCGACATGGGCGCGCCGGAACTCGAACCGGCGCGCGTGCCGTTCCGCCCCGACGGCCTGCCGACCCGGGCCGAAGGCCGCGATACCGTCTACGGGCTGGAAGTGAACGGCCGCACCGAATGGATCTCGGCCGTCTCGATGGGCAATCCGCACGCGGTACAGGTGGTGGACGACACCGAAACCTTCCCCGTACTGCAGGACGGCCCCATCATCGAGCACCACGCGAGCTTCCCGAACCGCGTCAACGCGGGCTTCATGCAAGTGCTGGCGCGCCATGAAATCCGCCTGCGCGTATTCGAGCGCGGCGCTGGCGAAACGCTTGCCTGCGGCACCGGCGCGTGCGCCGCCGTCGTGGCCGGCATCCGCCGCGGCCTGCTCGACTCGCCGGTGCTGGTGCACACCCACGGCGGCGACCTCACCATCGGCTGGGACGGCGAGGAAGAACCGGTGCGCATGACCGGCCCCGCCACCACGGTCTTCGAGGGCAGCATTGACCTGGACCGCTTGCCTGCCTGACCATAGGGGCCTGCGGCCGGCCCCGGCCGCGCCCTCCATGGAGTGCCAATGGCAATGCCGCTTGCAGATTTCCGCATCACCTCGGGCAAGAACTTCAGCCTGGACGGCTTCAATGCCGACGCAAAGCCGCTGTCCAGCGGCGACAAGGCTGCCGACCAGGCCCGCCTGACCGAACTGAGCACCCATCTGGACGCGCAGCAGGACATCTTCTACGCCGAGCATCGGCGCAAGCTGCTGATCGTCCTGCAAGGCATGGACACCAGCGGCAAGGACGGCACCGTACGCGGGGTCTTCCGCAGCTTCGACCCCCTGGGCATTCGCGTCGTCAGCTTCAAATCCCCCACCGCCGAGGAACTCGCGCACGACTACCTGTGGCGCATCCACGCCCAGGTGCCCCGCGCCGGCGAGATCGTGGTGTTCAACCGCAGCCACTACGAAGACGTGCTGATCACGCGCGTGCACGATTGGATCGACGAGGCCGAATGCGAGCGCCGGTACAAGCAGTTGCGTGCGTTCGAGACCATGCTGATGGAAACCGGCACGACCATCGTCAAGTGCTTCCTGCATATTTCCAAGGACGAGCAGAAATCCCGGCTCGAGGCGCGATTGGCCGACTCGCAGAAGCACTGGAAGTTCGACCAGAAGGATCTGGAAGAGCGGCAGTACTGGAAGAACTACATGGCCGCCTATGAGGCCGCGATCGCGGCCACCAGCACGCCGGAAGCGCCCTGGTACATCGTGCCGGCGGACTCGAAGACGCATCGGAACCTGATGGTGGCGGAAATACTGGCCGAGGTGTTCGGCAAGCTGAAGCCGCAGTATCCGGCCGGCAAGCCGGAACTGGCGAAACTGAAAGTGGTATGAGGGCGTTGCCTGCTGGCGCGGCAGATCGACGTTGGGGTCGAGGCCGTGGGGAATGAAGGAAGTCAAAGGCACCCGTGCCTTTGACCTTGGCGTCAGGCTGATGGCTTCGCCACCGCCATCACATCGTGATGCCCGTTCCCCCGATGGATATCGTGCGTGATGAACGGCCGTTCGTGCGTCGGCATGGCCAGCCACTCCGGATGCTTCAGCGTCTCCCGGATGTCATCCAGCCCGCTGGTCCAATGCTCGTTCATGGTCAGCAAGCCAAACTGGTAGTCCTTGGCGTTGCCCTCGAACGTCTTGTCCCGGTAGATCAGCTGAATCACATTGCGGCGGGCATCGCAGGCGTACTCCGCCGCCTTCCGGTACCAGTCGTTGTCGCGCTGCGCCTGCGGCACCAGCGCCATCACCTCGCTCAGCATGCGCCGGTAATTCTGCTGCTCGCCCATGTAATCGGTAATGGTGCGCGTGCGGCTGGAATACTGGATGTCTTTCTGGCGCTCGGCCACGTCCAGCAGGTTGTGCGGCAGCTTGCCGCGCGCGCTCCACAGGTCCACCTGGAAGATCAGCGCATCGCGGCGCGGCTGGGCGGTCAGCACTTCGGACAGCGGCGTGTTGGACACCAGGCCGCCATCCCAGTAGAACTCGCCGTCGATCTCCACCGCGGGAAATCCCGGCGGCAGCGCGCCCGATGCCATGAAATGCTCGGCGCGCAGCTTGCGGCGGGTATTGTCGAAGTAGGCAAAATTGCCGGTCCGCACGTTGACCGCACCCACCGAAACCCGCATCTCCTGGTGCGCGGCGTTGATGCGGTCGAAATCGACGAAGCGCTCCAGCGTGGACTTGAGCGGGCCGGTGTCGTAGTAACTGGCGTTGGCGGGACCGGCATGGCGTTCGAGCAGGCTCGGCCAGGGCCGCGGCTGGAAGAATCCACGCTGGCCTTCGAAGACCGCGCGCGCCGCCTCGATGCCATCGAACCAGACCCGCAGCGGGTCGGGCCAGTGGGTAGCGCTCTCCGCCAGCAATTCATATGGCAGCAGGCTCGGCAGCCACGGCTGCTGGCAGATGTACTCCCAGAAGGCGCGCAATTGCTCGACCCTGCGCTCCGGCGCGTTGCCGGCGATCACCGCGGCATTGAGCGCGCCGATCGAGATGCCGGCCACCCAGTTCGGCTGGATGCCCGCCTCGACGAGGCCTTGCAGCACGCCCGCCTGATAGGAACCGAGCGCGCCGCCACCCTGCAGCACCAGCGCCCTCACCGTGTACTCGTGATGCACCGGCACCCTTTGGCCGGCGCCCAGCGCAGCGGGGTCGGGGGGAGCGCAACCGCCAGGGGGCAGGTAGTTCGGCTCCGGCTCCCCTGGCGCTTCGGGCTTGGGCGCCCGCCCTGCCGGGTCCGCCACTACGGCAGCCGCCTCGCCCGCCACTGCGGGTTTCGCCGCGCCCGCGCCGTTTTCCTGTGCCACTTTGTCCAGCTTCTGCCGACGTCCACCAGCCACGGCCTCTCCTTGCTTGTTGTGTTTGCCAAAGCGGCCGGCTGCGATGCCGGCCGTGCGGCGGGACGGTGGCGCCTCGCGCCACACCATGCCGCCGCTTACTGCATATACCAGCCGTGACTCACGATAAAGGACTGCCCGGTCAAGGCCGCCGATGGGAACGCGCACAGGAACAGCGCGGTCTGGGCCACGTCGTCCACGGTGGTGAAGACGCCGTCCACCGTGCCGCCCAGCATCACGCGGCGGATGACTTCCTCCTCGCTGATGCCCAGTTCCTTGGCCTGCTCGGGAATCTGCTTGTCCACCAGCGGCGTGCGCACGAAACCCGGGCAGATCACGTGCGAGCGCACGTTGTACTCGGCGCCTTCCTTGGCCAGCACGCGCGCCAGCCCGAGCAGCGCGTGCTTGGCAGCGACGTAGGCGGATTTCAGCGGCGAAGCCTCGTGCGAATGGACCGAGCCCATATAGATCACGGTGCCGCCGCGCTTGTCCTGGTACATGTACTTGAGGGCCGCCTTGGTGGTCAGGAAGGCACCGTCGACGTGGATGGCCTGCATCTTCTTCCAGTCGGAGAAGGCGTAGTTCTGGATCGGGTTGACGATCTGGATGCCAGCGTTGGAAACCAGGATATCGATGCCGCCGAAGGCCTTGGCGACCTCGTCGGTGGCACTGTTGACGGCATCTTCATTGGTCACGTCCATCGCCACCGCGATGGCGCGCCCGCCGGCCGCCTCGATGTCGGCGGCGGCTTTCTGCGCTGCCTCGAGATTCAGGTCGGCGATGGCCACCGCCGCGCCTTCCCTGGCCAGCAAGTCAGCGATAGCCTTGCCGATGCCGCTGGCGGCGCCGGTAACGATGGCGGATTTTCCCTGGAGCTTCATGGACCTACCTCCTGTGCGGATGATTCGGTTGGACGGGTTGAGGGGTTGAGAGGTTGACCGGATGGACCGGCTGCATCGGAATGAGCGCGACCGATCGGAATCGGAGGCCGTTCAGGCCAGATAGTCGAACACCACCTCGCCCAGCGCGAGGGTGAGGTCGGCGACGTAATGCCTGGCGCCGAGCACTTCGAGCACCGGCAGGCTGGCCACCGGCGCCAGCGCATGGGGCGACAGCGATAGCGCGGCGGGACCGGTCCAGGCGCCTTTCATTTCCACGTCCTTGAGGAAGTAGCAGACCAGTTCGCAGATGCGCGTGCTGCCGTCCACGTGGGGAATGATCTTGAGCAGGTAGTTGGGCGTGGTGGCAAGCGCCAGGCCCAGCGCGTCCTTGTCCAGCTCGCGATGCTTGTACCCCATGGTGCCGGTGGCGATGCGCACCGGGCCGTAGTCGAGCGTGCCGACCAGGGTATCCGTATGGACGGCCAGCTGCGGCGAGGCGAGCTTCTTCGGAAAGCCCCATAGCTCGCGCCCGCCCGCCAGCGGCGGATGGTCGTCGAGGTACATGGCGTGGGTGTAGTTGCCGGGCTTGCCCTGGTAGGTGACGGGAATCACCTGGCCCGATTCGGTGTAGTCGCCGAAGCCGGTGGAGTCCGGCATGCGGATGAACTCGTAGTTGACCACCGCGTCGGCGATCTCCAGCGGTTCCGGCACCACCGCGCGCAGCAGCGCCGGATCGGTGCGGTAGGTGATGATGAAGAATTCCCGGTGGATGAAGCGGTATGGCCCCATCGGATAGGCCGGACTGGTGAGCGGCATGGCGAATGCCTGCTCGCGGATCGTCTTGATGTCCATCGCCAGCTAACCTCCTGAAGAGATGCTGCGCCGCCTTGCCGGACGGCAAGGCGAATCGCTGGCGGCCGGGGAAAGCCCGGTAGGCCGGCCAGCGAGATCAGTCAGACCGGCGATTTTCCTGCGCGGTTCCCGCTTTCTGCTGCATTGCGGTAAACCTTTGCAAGCGGCAGGCAACAGATCCCAGACTATACGCCGTAGCGCTGCCGATAGGCCGCCACCGCCTCGCGCGAGCCGCCCAGCGCGGGATCCTGGGATGCGTCCAGGTAAGCCAGCAGGTCCTTCAGGCTGGCGATCGAGATGACCGGCACGCCATATTCGCGCTGCACGTCCTGCACTGCGGAATGCGTGCCCACCTGGTCGGCGGTGCCGCTCTTTTCCATCCGGTCGAGCGCGATCAGCACGGCCGCGGGTTCCGCGCCCGCCGCGCGAATCATCTGCATCGACTCGCGCACCGAGGTACCGGCCGAGATCACATCGTCGACGATCACGACCTTGCCCTTGAGCCTGGCGCCCACCAGGGTGCCGCCTTCGCCGTGGTCCTTGGCTTCCTTGCGGTTGTAGGCGAAGCCCACGTCGCGCCCCAGGCCGGACAGCGCCACCGCCGTGGCGGACGCCAGCGTGATGCCCTTGTAGGCCGGCCCGAACAGCACGTCGAAGTCCAAACCGGAGGCGAGCAGGGTTTTCGCATAGAATTGCGCCACCTGGCCCAGCATCGCGCCCTGGTTGAACAGGCCCGCGTTGAAGAAGTAGGGCGACTTGCGGCCGGCCTTGGTCACGAATTCGCCGAAGGACAGCACGCCAGCGTCCAGCGCGAAGCGGATGAAGGTCTGGCTCAAGTCACCAGCGCCGGGCTGCGGTGTCGTCTGCTGCGTCATCATTTCTCTCTGATTTCAAAATTTCCCGAGATGTTACGGATTATCAGCGCCAACCTCAACGGCATCCGCTCCGCGGCCAAGAAAGGCTTTTTCGAATGGATGGGCAAGCAGGACGCCGACATGGTCTGCGTCCAGGAGCTCAAGGCGCAGGCCGCCGACATGACGGAAGCGTTCCTGGCGCCACATGGCTACCACGGCTACTTCCATTATGCGGAGAAAAAAGGCTACAGCGGTGTCGGCCTCTACACCCGGCACAAGCCGGAGCGCATCATCACCGGCTTCGGCGTCCCCGAGTTCGATAACGAGGGCCGTTATGTCGAAGTGCAATATCCGCATCTTGCCGTGATCTCGGTCTACGTGCCGTCGGGCTCCAGCGGCGAAGAACGCCAGCAGGCGAAATTCCGCTTCATGGAAGCCTTCCTGCCCCACCTGCTGCAGCTCAAGGCCAGCGGGCGCGAGATCGTGCTGTGCGGCGACGTCAATATCGCGCACAAGGAAATCGACATCAAGAACTGGAAGGGCAACCTGAAGAACTCGGGTTTCCTGCCGGAAGAGCGCAGCTGGATCGGCGAACTATTCGACCAGCACGGCTATGTGGACGTGTTCCGCAGGCTGGACCCCCGCCCCGAGCAATACACCTGGTGGAGCAACCGCGGCCAGGCTTATGCCAAGAACGTCGGGTGGCGCATCGATTACCACCTGACCACGGCGAAGATCGCGGAAACGGCGCGCGCCACCTCGATCTACAAGGACGAGAAGTTCAGCGACCACGCGCCGCTGTCGATCGACTACGACTTCCCGCTGTAGTGGAGTGGGTGCCGGGATGCGCCAGGCTACGCCGAACGCACCTCGTCCAGCAGCTCAGGGTGCCGCTCCAGCACCTTGAGCAGCTTGACCAGCGCCAGCGGCGGCCTGGTCTTGCCGGTCTCGTAGCGCGAGAAGGCATTGACGCCGCCGCCGAAGATCTCGGCGGCCTCGCGCTGGTCCAGGCTCAGCTTCTTGCGCACGGCGATGATGAAGGCCGGATCGACGATCGCGGCGTTGACCTGCTTTTGGAATGCCACTGCCGCTTCGCCGTACCGGTCCGCTTGATCCGGATCCAGCACGATTTCCCCGCATACCGGACAAAAGCCGCCCGAGACCGCGGGAACGATGACCGTTTCGCCCTTGTACGTATAAGGCACGTCGCGCGTGTCCTGCACCAGTTCCGCACCCCCGCATTCCGGACATTTCATGATTCCAGCTCCTTGAATGACACGACCAGCACGGCATCGGTGACCGTCAGTTTCAGATACAGTGCACCGGCGGCGGTCATCGGCCGGTAAACGTCCTGCCATACCTTGTGATCCGCGTAGGTCGTCATGCTCTTGTAAAAGTCGGCCGAAGTCAGCGAAGCAATGACGCCGATCACGTCGGCACTGTCGAATCCGAGCTTGCGACTGTAAACGGCAGCGGAGCTCGTCAGGCAAACTCGCCCTTCGATTGCCAAGGTCCTGACCACCGAGAGCCTACAGTGAGGTGTATGTTTCTCCATCAAATTTAACCTACTAGGTTATGAATGACAAGGGGATTTGCGCTGCACTGCGGCACGCTCCCTGCCACGTCCCGCCAACCTAGTTACAATGCTGGTTCCCGTCCGATTCCGGCATGGGACCTTTCGTATTTCCAAGTGAGTCCGCCATGGTTTTCAAAGTGTTCGTAGATGGTCAGGAAGGCACCACCGGTCTCCGGCTGCTCGACTATCTGTCCGGCCGTTCCGATGTGGAGCTGCTGCGTATCGCCGATGACAAGCGCAAGGATCCGGCCGAACGAGCACGCTTTCTGAATGCCGCCGACGTTGCTTTCCTGTGCCTGCCCGACGTTGCCTCGCGCGAGGCCGTGTCGCTGGTGACCAACCCCAACACCTGCGTGATCGACGCCAGTACGGCGTTCCGCACCACCGACAGCTGGGCCTACGGCCTGCCGGAACTGACCCGCGGCCAGCGCGAGAAGATCCGCACCAGCAAGCGCATCGCCGTGCCGGGCTGCCACGCCAGCGCCTTCGTGCTGGCCGTGCGTCCGCTGGTGGAAGCCGGCGTGATGCAGGCCGACTACCCGGTCTCGGCCTTCTCGCTGACCGGCTACAGCGGCGGCGGCAAGAAGATGATTGCCGAGTTCGAAGCCGGCGGTAACCCGAAGCTGGACAGCCCGCGCCCCTACTCGCTCGGCCTCGAGCACAAGCACCTGCCCGAGATGCGCGTGCAGACCGGGCTGGCGCAGGCGCCGATCTTCAACCCGATCGTCGGCAACTTCCTCAAGGGCCTGGCCGTGACGGTGCCGGTGTACCCGGATCGCCTGGCGCGCAAGGTCACGCCCGGGCAGATCGCCGATATCTACCGCAAGCACTACGAAGGCGAACAATTCGTGCGCGTGATGCCGGTGGGCGACGAAGCCAACCTGGACGGCGGCTTCTTCGACGTACAGGCCAGCAACGACACCAACCGCGTCGACCTGTTCGTGTTCGGTTCGGACGAACGCATCGTGCTGATGGCGCGTCTGGACAACCTGGGCAAGGGCGCTGCCGGCGCCGCGGTGCAATGCATGAACGTGCATGTGGGCGCGGACGAAGCGACCGGGCTGGCGATCTGATATCTGCAAGCCTACCGCGCCAGCGGCAAACGAAAAAAGCCGGCCATTGAGCCGGCTTTTTTTTTCGACGCGGCAAGGGCAACCCCGCCGCCGCCTTTACCGCTTCAGCGGCTTCTGCCGGTCGTCGTCGCCGCTATCCACCGGCGCGGCGCCCAGGTTGGCCATATTGGCCCGATAGGGCTGCAGCTTGGCGACGCTGGTATCGATGGCCCGCGCGTAAAGCGGCAGCACCTCGGGCATGTGCTTCTCGAGTTCGGCGATGCGGGTGCGGCCCGACGGGTGGGTGGAAAGGAACTCCGAGCCCGACTGCGCCGAGGCTTGCGATATCGCGCCCATCTTCTGCCACAGCGATACGGATGCGCGCGGGTCGTAGCCGGCGCGGGCCGCGATATCCATGCCGACCAGGTCGGCCTCGGTCTCGTCCGAGCGCGAGAAGCGCAGCGTGAGCAGTTGCGCCCCGGTGCCCAGGGCCATATTGCCCAGGTTGCCGAAGCCGAACAGCTGCGAAATCACGTTGGCGCCCAGATTGGTGATCTCGGACTTGGCGGCCCGCTCGCGCGCATGCTCCTGCAGCGCGTGGGCGATCTCGTGGCCCATTACCATGGCGACTTCATCGTCGGTCAGCTTGAGCTGGTCGAGCAGGCCGCTATAGAAGGCGATCTTGCCGCCCGGCATGCAAAAGGCATTGACCTGCCTGGAGTTGATCAGGTTGACCTCCCACTTCCATTGCTTCGCGCGTTCATTCCAGCGCGGGGTTTCCGGCAGGATGCGCTTGGCGATGGCGCGCAGGCGCAGCACCTGCGGATTGTTGTCGCCCAGCAGCGTGCGCTTGGACTGCGCCTCCTGCTTGAGCTGCTCGTACTCCTGCGAAGCCTGCTGCTCGATGACCTCGACCGGCACGATCTGGCGGACCGACGCCCCGCCGCGCTGCACGCGGATGCCGCCTTCGTCCTGGTCCGGGACCTGCTGCTGCGCCTGCGCCGCACCCATGCCCAGGGCGGCGGCCAGCGCCAGCGCGGCCAGCCGGCATGGCAACGTAATCCCGGTGCGCTGGTGGCGGCGCTGACAACGCTGGCGATCGGACATGGACAATTCCTTGGATGCTGTTTGCGGCAAGCAGGGGACGAAGAGGTCGCGTCAAAAAGATGCTGGCGCCGCGGCAGCGGCAACGCATCCCGCGAATCAGGTCGGGCGGGCACAAGCGGTAATGCAATAATACACGGCGCCTTGCCCCGCCCGATCGCCATCCTGATTCATGACCTTCCAAGACTATCTCGACATTTTCCGCAATCGCCGCATCGGCGCCATGCTCACGCTAGGCTTCGCTTCCGGGTTGCCGCTGGCGCTCACCTCCGGCACCTTGCAGGCATGGATGACGGTGGAAGGGCTGGATATCAAGACCATCGGTTTCTTCTCACTGGTGGGCCAGGCCTATATCTTCAAGTTCCTGTGGGCGCCGCTGATGGACCGCTACACGCCGCCGCTGCTGGGCCGGCGCCGTGGCTGGCTGCTGCTGACCCAGCTCGGCCTGGTGCTCGGCATCGCGGGCATGGCCTTCTGCCCGCCGCACGAGGCGCTGTGGACGCTGGCGGCGCTGGCCACGCTGGTGGCCTTCCTGTCGGCCTCCCAGGACATCGTGTTCGACGCCTACAGCACCGACGTACTGCGCGCGCCCGAGCGCGGGGTGGGGGCGGCGGTCAAGGTGTTGGGCTACCGGCTGGCGATGCTGGTGTCGGGCGGGCTGGCGCTGTGGCTGGCCGACCGCGTGATGGGCTGGCAGCAGATGTACATCCTGATGGCGGGCCTGATGGGCATCGGCATCTTCAGCCTGCTGTGGGTGCCGGAGGCGGAGTCTCCGGCGCGCACGCCGCGCTCCATGGAGGAGGCCATCCTTGGCCCGCTGCGCGACTTCTTCTCGCGCCCCGGCGCCTGGTGGCTGCTGCTGCTGATCGTGCTCTACAAGCTGGGCGATGCCTTTGCCGGCAGCCTGTCCACCACCTTCCTGATCCGCGGCGTGGGCTTCTCGGCCGGCGAGGTGGGGCTGGTCAACAAGACGCTGGGGCTGGCCGCCACCATCGTGGGCGCGCTGTTCGGCGGCACGCTGATGGTACGCCTGGGGCTGTACCGCTCGCTGATGCTGTTCGGCATCCTGCAGGCGGTGTCCAACCTGGGCTACTGGATCCTGGCGGTGACGCCGCAGCACCTGTGGACCATGGGCGCCACCATCGCAGTGGAAAACCTCTGCGGCGGCATGGGCACGGCGGCCTTCGTGGCGCTGCTGATGACGCTATGCAACCGCTCCTTCTCCGCCACGCAATATGCGCTGCTGTCGGCGCTGGCGTCGGTCGGGCGCGTCTACGTGGGGCCGAGTTCGGGCTATCTGGTGGAGGCGTTCGGCTGGCCGGCCTTCTACCTCAGCACGGTGGTGGTGGCGCTGCCCGGCGTGGTGCTGCTCTGGGCCATGCGCCACACCGTCCACCGCTACGAGGCGCAAGCCCGCGCCGCGGCCTGACGCCTGGCCGCGCGCCTACTGCTTGTAGTAGACGATCTGGTGCGAGGTCGCGAGCAGTTCGCCCCGCGGGCTCCAGATCTGCGCGCTCTGGTCGAAGAAGCCCTGGCGGAACACCTGGGCCTGGGCGCTGCCCAGCACATGGCTGCCGCCCAGCGCGGCCAGCGTGGGCGCGTCGGCATGGAAATACGTGGTCAGCGAGACCGTCCCGGCCGGCACGAAGCCGGCGCGCTTGAGGAAGATGCGCGGGTAAAACGTGTCGCACCATGCCGCCACCGCGGCAAAGTCCGGTGTCCGCGCCGGCGCGTCGCGCAGCCAGAACTGCGTCAGGCTGTCCGGGTTCTCGGTGCCCGCCTCGACATTCGGCTTGGCGCCGCGCACCGGCCGCAATTCATAGGCGTCCAGCCAGCGCACCGGCGCGAACCCCGCCATCGGCGCGATGTCGCTGGCGGGCGGCACCTGCGGAAACACGGCCTCGCCGCAGTCCCAGGTCTCGCGGCGCACCGCGAAGAAGGCGGTGGCGGTGGTCGCCACTTCGTCTCCCTGGCGCAGCTCGATGGACCAGTGCTGGGTGTTGCGGTTGGTGCGCACCGGACGCGCCTCGATCACGAACGGCCCTTCCACGATCGGGCCGGCAAAGTTGACGGTCAGCGCGGACGGATCGCCGAGCCGGGCCGGATGCTGCAGCACGGCCTGCAACAGCGTGGCCGCGGTGATGCCGCCGAACGGGCCGATCATGTTCCAGTAGGCCGGCGTGGTGCGGCCGTGGAACAGGTTGTCGCCTGCCGGCTCGAGCGCGAGCGCGTGATCGAAGGCATGGACGGACTGGCTGGCGGCGGGCGTGTTGGACATGATGGCTGAAGATCAAAAAAGTACGATCGTTCGATAATACGCCAAACCGCGACCATGCGCCGGGTGCGTCAACCGGGCACCACTTCCAATCCGGCGCAGTCCGTCTCAGCCCCTGGCCGCGCGCCCCCGCCGCAGCGGATTCCAGCCCAGCTGGTTGCCGATCACCGCCAGCAGGATCAGCGCCATGCCCGCCAGCTGCAGCGGCGTGAGCACCACGCCGAACACCAGTACGTCGATCACGATGGCCACCAGCGGGTAGACAAAGGACAGTGTGGCGATCGACAGCACGTTGAGGCGCTGGAAGGCGCCGTACAACAGCGTGTACATCACCCCGGTATGCACCAGGCCCAATGCCAGCAGCGCGCCCCAGGTGCGTGCGCCGAAGGTCGCGGCGGCCGGGTGCGCCAGGGGGAACAGCAACACCACCCCCATCGCCATCTGCAAACCCGCGATCTGCCCGGCCGGAATCCCCTTGAGGCGGCGCGTGGCCATGGTGGTGACGGCGTACAGCAAGGCCGCCAGCATCGCCAGCCCGACCCCGGACAGCATGCCGCCATCCGCCCCGCCATGCTCCAGCCCCGTGATCAGCACCACGCCGCCAAAGGCCAGCACCAGCCAGGCCAGCCGCCCGGGCGGGATGGCCTCGCGCTGGAACAGCGCCGCCAGCAGGAGCAGGAAGAAAGGCTGGGTGTGATAGACCACGGTGGACACCGAGATGCCGCTATAGGCATAGGCCGAAAACAGAGCCAGCCAGTTAAGGATCAGCGTGACGCCGCCGAGCGCCAGCCAGCCCCAGTCGCGAGCGCGCATGGGCCGCCAGCCCCGGCGCAGGGCCAGCGTGCCCAGCAGCGCCGCGCCGCCGAACAGGCAGCGGAAGAACACCACGTCGAGCGGCGGCTGCCCGCTGGTCACCACGAACCAGCCGATGGTGCCCGACAGGGCCATGGCGGCCACCATCCGCCACGCGCCGCCGCGCCGGGCGGGTTCGCTGGCCGGGGAGGCCGGGGTGCCGGCCTGCGCCGCGGCGGTACCTGCATTGATCGTCATGTCGTGTCTCCTGCACTGCTCACCGATGGACGTCATTGTTCCACCAATGCATCCAGATCAACAATCCATCCTCAGAGCAATTACTATTTGATCTCTGATCACGAATCCAGGAGACAGCGCCATGCCGGTCGCCCATCTGAATGCCATGGCGGTATTCGCCCGGGTGGTGGAATGCGGCAGCTTTTCGGCCGCCGCCCGCGAGCTCGGCATGACGCCTTCGGCGGTGAGCCGGCACGTGACGCGCCTGGAGGCGGCTATCGGCGGCAGCTTGCTGCAACGGACCACGCGCGCCTTCTCGCTGACCGAGCTGGGGCAGGCCGTGCATGCCGCCTGCGCGCGCATGGTGGCGGCCGCGCAAGAGGTGAACACCCTGGCCGGCGACCACGGCGGCACGCCGCATGGCTTGCTGCGGGTCAGCGCGCCGGTGGCATTCGGGCAGGCCTGGCTGGCGCCGCGGCTGCCGGTCCTGCTGGACCGCTTCCCGGCGCTGGAGCTGCAGCTGACGCTGGCCGACCGCATGGTGGACCTGGTGGAGGAAGGCATCGACGTGGCCATCCGCATCGCGCGCGAACTGGCGCCGGAGCTGGCGGCGCGCCCAATCCGCGCGGTGCGCTACCGGCTGGTGGCGTCGCCCGGCTGGCTGGCGCGGCATGGCACGCCGCCGGCGCCGGCGGCGCTGGCGGACCATCGCTGTCTGTATCTTGGCTACGGCGCCTTCGGCGAACGCTGGAGCCTGCGGCACCAAGGCGACGGGCAGGCCGTGACGCTGCGCATCCCGCCGCGGGCCACGCTGAACAACAGCGCGGCCATCGTCGCCATGGCGCAGGCCGGCGGCGGCATCGGGCTGGTGCCCGACTTCTCGGCCACCGCGGCGCTGGCGTCAGGCAGCCTGGTGACCGTGCTGGACGACTGGGAAATCCTGGAACCCTATGTGGGTACCGCGTTCGCGGTCTATACGCCGACCCGCCACCTTGCGCCCAAGGTGCGCGCCTTCGTCGATCACCTGGTGGCGCAGGCCGCGCTGGAAAACGGCACGGCAGGCGGCTGAGGGAAGCCGGCCGCCGGGCTGGCGGCGGCCGGCTTCCCGCTCAGGTGGAACAGACGCGGTACACCGCCAGGCTGCCGCGCCAGTTCACCCCCCAGTTGACGGTCACGCCTTCGTGCATCACCACGCGATCGAGGATGCGCAGCCCGACCTTGGGCGCCAATGCCTCGAAATCGCTGATGGTCAGCACGCGCACGTTGGGCGTGTCATACCACTGGTAAGGCAGCGACTCCGACACCGGCATGCGTCCGCGAAACACCGACAGCCGGTGCGGCAGGTAGCCGAAGTTGGGGAAGGACACGATGCATTCGCGCCCCACCCGCAGCGTGTCGCGCAGCACCTGCGCGGTGTTGTGGATGGTCTGCAGCGTCTGCGACAGGATCACGGTATCGAAGCTCTTGTCCTCGAACAGCGCCAGGCCGCCTTCCAGGTTCTGCTGGATCACGTGGACGCCCTTCTCCACGCAGGCCAGCACGCCCTCGTCGCGGATCTCGATGCCGTAGGCCTGCACGTCGAGCTCGTCCTGCAGCACGCGCAGCAGGCTGCCGTCGCCGCAGCCCAGGTCGAGCACGGTGGAGTTGGGTTCGATCCAGCGCGCGATGGCGCGGAAGTCGGGGCGCAGCGCCAGGATATTGGGGTTGGCCGCGGCATTCATGCGCCTATCTCCTCGGCGATGCGTTCGTAGTAGGCGCGCATCAGGTTGTGATAGCGCGGGTCGTCCAGCAGGAAGGCGTCGTGGCCATGGGGCGCGTCGATCTCGGCGTAGCTGACCGGTCGCTTGTTGTCGAGCAGCGCCTTGACCAGTTCGCGGCTGCGGTTGGGCGCGAAGCGCCAGTCGGTGGTGAAGCTGGCCACCAGGAAGCTGGCCTGCGTCTGCGCCACCGCGCGCGTGAGGTCGCCGCCGAAGGCCAGCGCCGGATCGAAGTAATCGAGTGCGCGCGTGATCAGCAGATAGGTATTGGCGTCGAAGTACTCGGCGAACTTGTCGCCCTGGTAGCGCAGGTAGCTCTCCACCTGGAACTCGACATCGAAGGAGAAGCGGATATCGTCGGTCTTGAGCTCGCGGCCGAATTTCTCCGCCATGTCCTCGTCGGACAGGTAGGTGATATGGCCGATCATGCGCGCCACGCGCAACCCGCGCTTGGGCTTCACGCCATGCGCGTAGTAGTTGCCGCCGTGGAAGTCCGGGTCCGACAGGATGGCGCTGCGCGCCACCTCGTTGAAGGCGATGTTCTGCGCCGACAGCTTGGGCGTGGAGGCCACCACGATGCAGTGGCGCAGCCGCTGCGGATACATCAGGCTCCAGGCCACCGCCTGCATGCCGCCAAGGCTGCCGCCCATCACCGCGGCGAACTGGCCGATTCCGAAGGCATCGGCCACGCGCGCCTGTGCATTGACCCAGTCCTCGACAGTGACCACCGGAAACAGCGCGCCGTACGGCTGGCCGGTGGCGGGGTTGGGGCTCATCGGCCCGGTCGAGCCGAAACAGGAGCCGAGGTTGTTGACGCCGATGACGAAAAAGCGGTTGGTATCGAGGGGCTTGCCGGGGCCGACCATATTGTCCCACCAGCCCACGTCGCGCAGGTCGTGCGCATACACGCCGGCCACGTGGTGCGAGGCATTGAGCGCATGGCACACCAGCACGGCATTGGAGCGCGCGGCGTTGAGCGTGCCGTAGGTCTCGACCATCAGGTCGTAGTCGGCGAGCGAGGTGCCGTTGCGCAGCTTCAACGGCTCGGAGAAATGCATGCGCTGCGGCGTGACGATGCCGACCGAATCGGTCGGCAGGTCCAGCACGGCAGGAGGCGGAGCTACGTCTGTCATGGAATCGGCCCGTCGGCGAACGGGCATAAAAAAACCCGACCGGCATTGCTTGGACGTTGCATGCACATGGCATGAACGACGGCGCAGCCAAATCGGGTTTTGCACGGGCCTTGATTCCCGCGTGTCGGTGCCTTGCGTGGCAGGGAACCGACCCACCTCTTTAGCCGCATTTATATTGGCTGCCGGATTCCCCCAGGACAATACTTCAGGGGTTACCATGCCGCCGCGCGCCCGCAAGCCAGTCATCAAATCGGCGCGACCCGCTTATTATAGAGCAAACAAGAGCGCCGGCGGCGGCGCATCGCTGCATAGCCAATCCGGAACCGAGCCCTGCCTTGACGAAACCACCCAATATCCTGGTCATCGAAGACGAATCCGCGATCGCGGACACCATCCTCTATGCGCTCTCGACCGACGGCATGGCGGTCGAGCATTGCGCGCTTGGCGGCGCCGCGCTGGAACGCCTGCGGGCGCAGGCGCCCGACCTGGTGATCCTCGACGTCGGCCTGCCCGACATCAACGGCTTCGAGGTCTGCCGCACGCTGCGCACCTTCTCCGATGTGCCGGTCATCTTCCTCACCGCGCGCAACGAGGAGATCGACCGCATCGTCGGGCTGGAGATCGGCGCCGACGACTACGTGGTCAAGCCCTTCTCGCCGCGCGAACTGGCCGCGCGCGTGCGCGTGATCCTGCGGCGCACCGGCTTGCGCGCCGCCCAGCCGCCGGCGGCGCAGGCACCCGCCGGCGCGCCGGCGCAAGGCTTCACGCTGGACGCGGACGGTGCGCGCCTGGCCTGGCGCGGGCAATGGCTGGACCTCACCCGCTACGAATACCGGCTGCTGGCGCTGCTGCTGCGCCAGCCCGGGCGCATCTATTCGCGCGCGCAGCTGATGGAGCTGGTCTGGCACGACGCCATCGACACCATCGACCGCACCGTCGACACCCACATCAAGACCGTGCGCGCCAAGCTGCGCGCGCTCGACCCCGACTGCGACCCGATCCGCACGCATCGCGGCATGGGCTACTCGCTCGAGCCCTGAACCCTTCCCTCCCGCACCGGACCTACGGCCACACATGCATATCGGGCTTCGCATCTTCTTCGGCTTTTTCCTGATCGTCGGGCTGGCCGCCTTCCTCACGCTGCGGGTATTCGTGCAGGAGGTCAAGCCGGGCGTGCGCCAGGCCATGGAAGACACGCTGGTCGACACCGCGCACGTGCTGGCGGTGCTGGCCGCCGACGACATGAAGAACGGCCGCATCGCCGACGGCAGCTTCGCGCGGCGGCTGGCGCGGCTGCGCGGCGACAAGGTCGACGCCAATGTGTGGGGCATGCACAAGAATGCGGTGGGCTACCGCATCTACATCACCGACCAGCGCGGCATCGTGCGCTTCGATTCCGGCGAGGCCGCGGTCGGCGCCGACTACTCGCGCTGGAACGACGTCTACCGCACCCTGCGGGGCGAATACGGCGCGCGCAGCACGCGCAGCAACCCCGAAGACGACGCCAGCACGGTGATGCACGTGGCGGCGCCCATCCGCGACGGCGACAAGACCATCGGCGTGCTCACCGTGGCCAAGCCCAACGTGACCATGGCGCCCTTCATCGAACGCAGCCAGCGCAAGATCCTGCAGAGCGGCCTGCTGCTGATGGGCGGCGCCTTCGTGATCGGGCTGGTCTGCACGCTCTGGCTGGTGCACGGGCTGCGCCGCCTGCAGCGCTATGCGCGCGCGGTGGCCGCCGGCGAGCGCGCCGAGATGCCGCTGCGCGGTGCGAGCGAGCTGGCCGAGCTGGGCCGCTCGGTGGAAAGCATGCGGCTGCGGCTCGAGGACAAGCAGTATGTCGAACACTATATCCACACGCTCACGCATGAGATGAAGAGCCCGCTGGCGGCCATCAGCGGCGCCGCCGAACTGCTGCAGGAAGACATGCCCGCCGCCGACCGCAACCGCTTCGTCGCCAATATCCGGCGGCAGGCGCAACGGCTGGAGGAAATGATCCGCAAGCTGCTGGCGCTGGCGGCGCTGGAACAGCGGCAGAGCCTGGAGACCCACGAGCCGGTCGCGCTGGTACCGCTGATCGGGCAGCTGCTGCAGGAGCTGGAGCCGCGCGCGCGCCAGCGCGGGCTGGCCTTGCGCCTGCTGCCGCCGGCCCAGCCCGCGCCCATGGTGAAGGGCGACCGCTTCCTGCTGCACCAGGCACTGTCCAACCTGCTGGAGAACGCGCTCGATTTCGCCCCGGAAGCGAGCGTGGTGGAAATCGCCGTCGAGCGCCGCGGCGATCCCGCAGACACCATTGCCCTGCGGATCACCGATCACGGTCCCGGCATTCCCGACTATGCCCTGCCCCGCCTGTTCGAGCGTTTCTACTCGCTGCCGCGCCCCGGCGGGCAGGACAAGAGCACCGGCCTGGGCCTGTGCTTCGTGCGCGAGATCGCCACCCTGCATCACGGCGAGGTTGCGCTGGCCAACCGGGCCGAGGGCGGAGCCTGCGCCACGCTGACCCTGCCCGCGGCCTAGGGGCCTGCCGGCGTCGAAGCCAGCAGGGCGGCTTCACGTTCGCCACACACAGGCTTCACGCGGGCTTCCCCGGCACCTCACATGGCGGTCCTAAGCTGGCGGCATCGTGACTCCCGCGCGCCTGCCGCCATGAACCGAATCCTTCTCTGCAAGTCCGCCATCACCGCAGTGCTGATCCTGCTGATCCTGATCCCGCTGCACCTTGTCGGCAACGCGGTGCAAGACCGCAAGCATTTCCGCGAGGAAGCCGTGCACAGCGTCTGGCAGAGCTACGCCGGCCAGCAGACCCTGACCGGCCCGGTGCTGGTGCTGCCGTACAAGGAAATCCTGCGCGTGGCCGACAACAGCGACCCGAAGCGGCCCAATGCCACCGTGCTGCAGGCCGAGGCCCTGCAGGTGCTGGCCTTCCCCAAGACCCTGCGCATCAACGGGGAGGTAACGCCGAGCGAGCGCTACCGCGGCATCCACAAGGTGCTGGTGTACGAGATGCAGAGCCGCTGGCAGGGCACCATCGAACTGCCCGATCCGGGCGCGCTGCCGAAATCCGCGGGCCACGTCGGCTTTGAGGTGGGACAGCCCTATATCGCGATCGGCATCAGCGACACGCGCGGCCTGATGGCGGCGCCCACCTTCGAGCTCGACGGCAAGCCGCTGAAGCTGGAGCAAGGCGTGCGGCTGAAGAGCCTGACGCAGGGCCTGCACGCGGAGATCGACCTGCCGCCCGTCAAGGCCGCGAAACCCGGCCTGGATGGCCGGTCCGCGCAGGCACAGCGCGTGGTGCCGTTCTCGCTGACCCTGCCGCTGCTCGGCGCGCAATCGCTGGCCTTTGCCCCGGTGGCCGACCAGAACGACATTGCGCTCACCTCCGCATGGCGGCATCCGAGCTTCGACGGCGATTTCCTGCCGCGCACCCGCACCGTGGATGCGCAAGGCTTCCGCAGCAACTGGAGCGTGACCTCGTACAACACCAAGGTCCGCGGCCAGCTCGCGGGCACCGGCGACGGCATGCTGGAGACGGTTTCGGTGACGCTGATCGATCCGGTCAACATCTACCTGCAGGCGGAACGCGCGGTGAAGTACGGCGCGCTGTTCGTGCTGCTGACCTTCGCCGGCTTCTTTATGTTCGAGCTGGTCAAGCGGCTGCGCATCCATCCCATCCAGTACCTGCTGGTGGGCCTGGCGCTGGCGGTGTTCTTCCTGCTGCTGCTGAGCCTGTCGGAGCATATCGCCTTCGCGCTGGCCTACCTCGCCGCCAGCGCCGCCTGCATCGGGCTGCTGGGCTTCTACCTGTCCTTCGTGCTGCAGAGCTGGCGGCGCGGGCTGGCCTTCGCCGCGCTGCTGACCGTGCTGTATGGCGCGCTCTATGGCCTGCTGCTGTCGGAAGACAACGCGCTGATGCTGGGTTCGCTGCTGCTGTTCGTGATCCTGGCCGCCATCATGGTGATGACCCGGCGCATCGACTGGTACGCTGCGGGCGCCGCCTGGCAGCCGCTGCGCGACAAGCCCGCCGCCGACGCCCCCGCCGTGCAAAGCTGAGCCGGCGGCGCGCATCATGCCCACCTACCTCCACTGCGCTCCGCCGCTCGCCCTGGCCGCCGCGCTGGGCCGGCACCGGGTACCGGCAAGCCTGATGCTGGCCGGCGTCGCCGCCAGCATCCTGCCCGATGCCGACATGCTCAACGTCTGGTATGCCGGCGTGCGCTACAGCAGCGTGCTGGGCCATCGCGGCCTGACCCATTCGATCGGCTTCGCGCTGGCGCTCGGGCTGCTGGCCGCGCTGGCGGCGCGGCGCTGCGGCTGGCGGCGCGGCATCGCCTTCCTGTTTATCGCCGCCAGCGCCGCCTCGCACCCGCTGCTGGACCTGCTGACCGACCGCGGCATCGGCACGGCGCTGTTCTATCCGCTGCTGGACCGGCGCGTGACCCTGCCGTGGCGGCCGCTGCCGCTGACCGGCGCGGGACTGTTCGGCACAGCCCGCCTGTGGCTGGAATGCCTGTGGATCGGGCTGCCGATGCTGACGCTGGCCACGCTCGGCGCCGCGCTGCGCCAGCGGCTCGATCGCAAGCAGCCGCTCCAGCAGGGTGCGGCCATGGCGACCGCGCGCGCCAGTGCGGATTGAAACCGCCATGACCACCCGCGCCACGCAGATGCCCGACCTGCTCGACACACTCGACCCGCGCCTTGGGCCGCCCGGCGGCCCAGGCCCCTCGCACAACCGGCTCGACCGCTTCCTGACCGCGCCGCGCCCTGGCCTCGCTCTGGCCGGCACCGCACGCGCGCTGTGCGAGTTCCTGGCCTTCGGCGTCAAGGAGGCCCGCTCCTGCCTGTTCGCGGGGCTGTTCTTCCTGGCCGTCTTCGCCGTGCCGCGCGGCGGCTGGCTGGGCATCCCGCGCTACGACCTGCTGCTGGCGGCAGCGCTCGGCATCCAGGCGGCGATGGTCTGGGCGCGGCTGGAAACGCTGGACGAACTCAAGGCCATCAGCCTGTTCCACGTAGTGGGCTTCGCGCTGGAGGTATTCAAGACGTCAGGCGGCATCCAGTCGTGGAGCTATCCGGACTTCGCCTACACCAAGGTACTGGGCGTGCCGCTGTTCTCGGGCTTCATGTACGCGGCGGTGGGCAGCTACATCATCCAGGCCTGGCGCATCCTGGACGTGCGCGTGCGGCATCACCCGCCATACTGGATGGCGGGCCTGATGGCGGCGCTGGTGTACGCGAACTTCTTCACCCACCACTTTATCGGCGACTTCCGCTGGTACCTGGCCTGCGGCATCGCGGGGCTGTATGCGCGCGCCACCGTGCGCTTCCGGCCGCTGGACCGCGAGCGCGAGATGCCGCTGCTGCTGGCTTTCGTACTGATCGGCCTGTTCGTCTGGATCGCGGAGAACATCAGCACGTTCTTCGCGGTATGGCGCTACCCCAACCAGCTCGGCGCGTGGTCGGCGGTGCATGTGGGCAAATGGAGTTCGTGGTCGCTGCTGATCGTGATGACCTTCACCATCGTGGCCAACCTGAAGCACATCAAGGCCAGCATCCATGTGCCGGCGGCCTGATGCTGCCGGCAACGCCGCATCGGTGCTGCGCGCTTGCACTTGTGTCCCGGCTGGGAGGAAGGCCGGGGGAGAGGGAGTGACAACCCTCGGGCGCCGCAGGCCGCACTGGCGCATCCTGCCGGCTTCGGCCAGTGCCTCAGCTTTGCCGGCAGGCGCGATTAGCCCAGCAACACCCGCAACTGCGCGTCCGCGTTCTCGCTCGGCAGCTTGCGGAAGCCGCTCTTGGCATAGCGGTGCCACAGGCCCTGCACGGTCGCCACGATCAGCGCCGCGCGCACCGGCACGTCGGTGTCGGATGGGAAGGCGCCCTGGCTGATGGCGATCTTCAGGCACTGGCGCAGCGAGGCCTCGATGCGGTCCACTAGCTGGTTGATGCGCTCCTGCAGGCGATCGTGCTCGCCCACCAGTGCTTCACCGGTAAGCACACGCGTCATGCCGGGGTTTTTCTCGGCAAAGGACAGCAGCATGCGCACCACCGCGTGCGCCTGGCGCAGGCCATGCTCTTCCTGGGTGGTGATCTGGTTGATCAGGCCGAATACGGTCTGCTCGATAAAGCCGATCAGGCCCTCGAACATCTGCGCCTTGCTGGCGAAATGGCGGTACAGCGCCGCCTCTGAAACGCTGAGCTTGGCGGCCAGCGCCGCGGTGGTGATCTTTTCCCCGCGCGGCACTTCCAGCATCCCGGCCAGCGTCTGCAGGATCTGCACGCGCCTTTCGCCCGGACGCGGGCGCTTGCGTGGCGGCGCCTCGTCGGCGTCCACGCCTGTCCCGCCGGCGGCGGGAACCGCGCCCGGCGGGCGACCATTACTGTGCATCATGACCCGATTCTCCGAATTCGTCGTTGGAGTTGATGCATGGATTGTACTTTTACGTCCACATAGCCGGGGCGATTTACGATGCGCGCCCGCACGCGCGGTGCCGATGCCGGCAGCGCCTGCGGCGCCGTCGCGCCTTGCGGCCGCGACGGCGGGTCCTGCGTCTCGGCCGCCACCAGCGTTACCGAATGCTCCTGCGCGGCATGGCCGGCATGCCGCCGGTTTTCCGCGTCCAGCGTGGTACGCAGCACAGTGTCGCCGCTGACGCCGGCCACCGCGGCATTGGCGGGCATCGGCACGTCGTGCGGGCGCGACGGCGCCAGCGTGCGCAGATAGCCCGTCACCCAGGCGGTGCGGATGCCGGTGCCAGCATAGCGCTTGAGATGGGAGAGCGTGTCCTCCACCAGCACCGCGCGGTGCGGCGCCACGCCTTGCTGGACCAGCAGGCGGCGCAGCATGCGCCGGTCCGGCTTGGGCCGCAGGTGGCCGTGCACCCACATGTCCTCGATCGCTACCACGCGCTCGAAGCAATGCTGGATACCCGCCACGCGCATCACCGCACGCGCGTAATGCTCCGGCGCATTGGTCACCAGGATCTTGCGGCCCGGCAGGCGGCGCAGGTGAGCGACCAGGCCGCGCTGCACCCGCACCATCTCCGCCAGTTGCGGGAAGTCGTGCGCGGCGCGCAGGAAGTCGGCCGGGTCCACGCCGTGATGGCGGATCATGCCGAGCAGGGTCGCGCCATAGCGCTGCCAGTACTTGACCCGTACCTCGCTGGCGGTGGCCTCGTCGCTGCCCAGCACGCGCGCGACATACGCCGTCATCAACTGGTTGATAGCGGGAAAGATCGCGTGCGACGCGTCGTGCAGCGTGTTGTCGAGGTCAAACAGCCAGACCGTGCGGCCGGAATTGTCGCCCGCAGGGCGGCGTCGGCGCGCACCGCGCAGGCTGCGGCGCAAGGGCGGTGAAATAGGTGGCACGCGGGAAAGAAAGAGGGGTGAGGCGGCAGCGCGCGGCGCGCGCTGCCGGGGGATGCGTTCTAGTGCGAACGGATCATGGTGCCGAACGCCTGTTCGGTCAGGATTTCGAGCAACAGCGAGTGTTCGATGCGGCCGTCGATGATGTGCACCGAATTGACGCCGCTCTTGGCCGCGTCCAGCGCCGACGAGATCTTGGGCAGCATGCCGCCGGAGATGGTGCCGTCGGCGAACAGTTCCTCGATCTCGCGCGCCGACAGGTCGGTCAGCAGGTTGCCGGCCTTGTCCATCACACCCGGGATGTTGGTCATCATCACCAGCTTCTCGGCCTTGAGGATCTCGGCCATCTTGCCCGCCACCACATCGGCGTTGATATTGTAGGCCTGGCCGTCGTCGGAGAAACCGATCGGCGAGATCACCGGGATGAAGGCATCGTCCTGCAAGGCCTTGACCACCGCCGGGTTGATCGCCTCGATATCGCCCACGTAGCCGATATCGATAAAGGCCCCCGGGTTCTCGCGGTCCGGCATCTTCAGGCGCTTGGCGCGGATCAGGCCGCCGTCCTTGCCGGTCAGGCCCACGGCCTGGCCGCCGTACTGGTTGATCAGCATGACGATGTCCTGCTGCACTTCACCGCCCAGCACCCATTCGACCACTTCCATGGTCTCTTCATCGGTGACGCGCATGCCCTGGATGAAGGTGCCGACCTTGCCGACTTTCTTCAGGGCCTCGTCGATCTGCGGGCCACCACCGTGGACCACGACCGGGTTCATGCCAACCAGCTTGAGCAGGATCACGTCGCGCGCGAAGCCGTGCTTGAGCTTTTCCTCGGTCATGGCGTTGCCGCCGTACTTGACCACAATGGTCTTGCCGTGAAACTTGCGGATATAGGGCAGCGCCTCGGCAAGGATTTCGGCCTTGAGGGCTGGGGCAATTGCGGCCACCGCGGTAGCGGCAGGCCCAGGGGTGTCGGCGTTCATGGCAAGGGACATCCGTGAGATTCAACAGGTATCATGGCAATTCTGACCGGTGGCGGGCAACTGGTTCCAGGTTTTCTGGCCCCGAATTCGCCACCTCCGGCCGCGGCAGGCGCAGATTTTACAAGAAACCGCGCCGCACGCGTGCGGACGGTGGCGCGAGGGGGCTCAAAACCGGTGCATGCGTCCCGCAGCGCACCATGCCGTTCTATCCGCGCAACAGTCTGTCAACAGTCGGTAACAGCTTCTAACCGTCGCCTCATCACGTAACAGCGCACGTAACAACGCACGCAACCGCGGCAAGAACATGAGCCTGCACCCCGACGACCTGAACGCAGTGCGCCCCCATCTGCTGCGCTTCGCGCGCCTGCAGCTGCGCGACGAAGCGCTGGCCGAGGACACCGTCTCCGACACCCTGGTGGCCGCGCTGGAGCACCCGGAGCGTTTTGCCGGCCAGTCCGCGCTGAAGACCTACCTGATCGGCATCCTCAAGCACAAGATCATCGACACGCTGCGCAGCGGCCGGCGCGAGGTCCGCCTGACCCTGGGCGGCGGCGACGACGATGGCGAAGGGCAGTCCGATCTCGACGCGTTCGATGCCCTTTTCACCAAGAATGGCCATTACCATACGCCGCCGTCCGACTGGGGCAACCCCGACCGCACGCTGGAGCGCCGCGAATTCTTCGAGATCCTGCAATTGTGCGTGGACAAGCTGCCCGCCAAGATCGGGCGGATTTTCATGATGCGGGAATGGCTGGAGCTGGAAACCGAGGAAATCTGTCAGGAACTGGAGATCACGACGACCAATGCCTGGGTCATGCTGTACCGCGCCCGCATGCGCCTGCGCGAGTGCCTGGAACTCAACTGGTTCGGGCACAAGGCGTGACCGTATGACCTGACCCGATCCGCCGGGCCGGAGCAGCCGGGCAAGCTGCCACGCCCCCGAGCGTCCCACCGAAGGAAGACATGCCAGATACGCCACCCCGCCGCTCCCTGCTGCCGAACTGCCGTGAAATCCACCGCCTGACGATGGAGGGGATGGACCGCCCCTTGAGCTGGATCGAGCGCGTGCGCATGCGCGGCCATATCGCCATCTGCGACGCCTGCACCAACTTTTCCGCCCAGATGCGCCTGATGCGCGCCGCCATGAGCCGGCTGGGGCAGGAAGACGAGCCGCCCAGGAACCAGCCATGAGCGATCCGCGCACCGTGCTGACCGGGCAATTGCGTCCCGTCGAGCATTGCAGCGCTTGCGGCGCGGGCTTTGTGTGCGGCTATGCGGCCGGCCTGCCGCAGTGCTGGTGCGCCAGCCAGCCGCTGCTGCCCGCGCGCCGCATCGTGCCTGGCCAGCATTGCCTGTGCCCCGCCTGCCTCGCCCGGCGCCGGCAGGACGCCGGCAGGGTAGCGGAGGAAGGCTGATCAACCCGCGGCCTGCGCGGGCGCGGGCCGCGGCGCGGCGCCCCCGGCGTACTGCATCACCACCACCCCCAGCACCACCAGCAGGGCGCCGGCCAGCCGGCCCGGCGTCACGGCTCGCGCCGCGAAACCGGCCAGGCCGAACTGGTCGAGCAGCAATGCCCCCACCATCTGCCCCGCCACCACCGCGGCGATAAAGCCGCCGGCACCCAGGCGCGGGGCCAGCACCAGTGCCGCCGAAATATAGAACACACCCGCCACGCCGCCGGCCCAGATCCAGGCCGGCCCGCGCGCCGCCGCGGCAAGTGCCGGAAAAGGCGCCTTGAGCAGCATCAACAGCGGCAGCACCACCGCCAGGCTGACCAGCAGCGAGGCCACGGTCGCCCACAGCGGGTGGCCCAGGCTGCGCCCGAGCAGGGCATTGGCGCCCGCCTGGAAGGGAATCACGGACCCGGCTGCAATCGCAACCAGCACGGGAACAAGGCCGGCATAGGCCGGGGAAACGCTGCTAAAACCTGGCATCGGGACATCTCCACAAAGGCTTGATCGATCGCCTCAGTGTGAAATATTGCACCGCGAATTTCCAATTCTCGTTTCATAGGGTTAATATGCGCCGCATGAATGATCTACGCGGTATCGACCTGAACCTGCTGGTGGTGCTGGAAGCACTGCTGGCCGAACGACATATCTCGCGCGCGGCGCTGCGGCTGCACTTGAGCCAGCCCGCCGTCAGCCATGCGCTGGGCCGCCTGCGCCAATTGCTGGACGACCCGCTGCTGGTGCGCGGCCAGGGTGGCCTGGTGCCCAGCGCGCGTGCCCACGAACTGGCCGGACCGCTGGCCGAAGCGCTGGCGCAGGTGCGTATCCTGCTGGGGCCGTCCGGCTTCCAGCCCGCCACCGCGCGCCGCAGCTTCCGGCTGGCCATGTCCGACTACGGCGCCATGGCGCTGCTGCCCGGCCTGCTGCGTGCGGTGCGCAAGGTCGCGCCGGGAATCGACCTGGTGGTCAGCCAGGCCAGCCGCGAGGCCATGACAGCCAAGGTGGCGGATGGCGAAATCGACCTGGCGCTGGGCGTGTTCGGGCCACCTCCGGAGGGTGTGCGCACCACGGCGTTGTTCGAGGAGACCTATGCATGCATGGTGGACGCGGCCACGGTACGCGGCCTGGGCAAGCTCGACCAGGTCGCCTACCTGGCCCGCTCGCATGTGCTGGTGGCCACCCACAGCGAGCGCGTGGACGCCATCGACGCGGCCGTGGCCAAGGCGGGCGGGCGGCGCAAGATCGCCTGCGTGCTGCCCCACTGGAGCGTGGCGCCGGCCCTGATCGCCGGCACCAACCTGGTCCTGACCACGGCGCGCCGCAGCCTGGCGGCGTTCGAGGAGGATCCGCGCTTCGCCGTGTTCGAGCCGCCCTTCCCGCTGCCGGGCTTTGTCTTCAGCCTGATCTGGCACGACCGCACCGATGCCGATCCGGGACACTCCTGGCTGCGCGACCGGGTGATCGCCGTCGCCGCCGGGGACGAGCCCGACGACGCGATCAGCCTGCGCAGCTGAGGCGTAAAGAGCAACGGGGACCCGGGCTGGCCCCCTTGCCCCATCAGTGCTTGTGGTCGCCGTGGGCACCGGCCGCCGGGGCCGCTGCGCCAAGGTCGCGCACCTCGGCGTCGACCTTCTGTTCGACCATCTTGCCGCCCTGCTCGAACTTGAGCGTGAGCGCCACCTTGTCGCCCTTCTTCAGCGGCGCCTTGAGGCCCATCAGCATCACGTGATAGCCGCCCGGCTTGAGTTCGACATCCTGCATGGCGGGCAGGTCGAGCGCGCCGAGCGCGCGCATGCGCATCACGTTGCCATCCATCTTCATCTCATGGACTTCGGCCGTGGCCGCCGCCGGCGTGCTCACGCCGACCAGCTTGGCGGGCGTGTGGGCATGCAGGGTCATGAAGACGCCGGTGGCGGTCTGCGCCGGCACGGTGCCGCGCGCCCAGGCGTTGCTGACATCGACCTGGGCCAAGGCCGCGGTCGAGCACAGCGCGGCGAACAGGGCGGCAGGCACCGCGGCGAGGAATCTGGCTTGCATCGGGATCATCTCCACTGAATCACTGAATGTCGCGAAAGAATCATTAGACCATGCCGGCCCAGGCCATGCCCGCCCGGCAGATAACCGCACAGTCTGGCAGCGCCCCCGGCACCGACCAATGCGGCACGGTGTCGCACACGGGGGGCCGGGCCCCCGTCGTTGTTAAACTCGCGGCATGGACACCACCGCCGCCGTGCCGCCAGCCACGGTCATCCCCCATCCGAGCACCGCACAGGGCGCGACCCCGGTCCGCCACAACCTGGTGAGCCTGCGCCGCCTGTTCTGGCTGCGCTGGGCGCTGCTGGGTGGCCAGGCGGCGCTGCTGGTGTCGTGCGAGGCGGTGGCTGGCGTGATCCTGCCCTACAGCCCGCTACTGGCGATCTTCAGCCTGCAGGCGCTGTTCAACCTGCTGACCGGCCTGCGCCTGCGCCAGCACACCGGCCGCGGGGCCAGGCCGGGCGATGCCGAGTTGATGGGCCAGTTGATGGTCGACCTGACGGCGCTGTCGGCCATCCTGTTCTTCACCGGCGGCGCCACCAATCCCTTTGTTTCCTTCTACCTGCCCGGCCTGGCGATCGCCGCCGCCATCCTGCCGTGGCGCCACGTGGTGGCGCTGGCCTTCTACGCGCTGGCCTGCTACAGCCTGATGCTGATCGAGTACGTGCCGCTGAACCTGCACAACCCGGACAACGCCATCAACTACCACCTGGCCGGCATGTGGCTCAACTTTGTCGCCAGCGCCACCATGATCGCGGTATTCGTGTCGCGGCTGTCCGGCGTACTGCGCCAGCGCGATGCCGAGCTGAACCTGGCGCGCGAGCAATTGCTGCGCGACGCGCGCGTGGAGGCGCTCAACGACCAGGCCGCCGCGGTGGCCCACGAGATCGGCACGCCGCTGGCCACGCTGGCGGTCATCGCCGGCGAGCTGCGCGCCGATGCGGCCGACCCGCGCCTCGGCGCCACGCGGGTATCCGCCTACCTGCCGGACCTGCAGACCATGGAGCAGCAACTGGAGCTATGCAAGTCCATCCTGGCCCGCCTGCGCGACGACCACGAGACCGCGGCGCCGCAGCGCATCGATGCGTGGCTGGATGGCTATGTCGAGCGCTGGCAGCTACGCCACCCGCATGCCCGGCTGGAAGCCAACGCCATTGGCGACGCCGCGGGCCTGCCCGTGGAAGCGGCGCGCGTCGGGCAGATCCTGACGATCCTGCTGGATAACGCCGCGCGCAGCCAGCTGGCTGCCGGGCGCGAGCAGATTCCCCTGCGGCTGGCGATCTCGCTGGACGACCATGGCACGCCGCCAACCCTGACCTTCCGGGTGACCGACCGCGGCCTCGGCATTCCGCCCGCGCAGCGCGCACGGCTGGGAGAAGCCCCGATGGCCAGCATGCATGGCGGCCAGGGCATCGGCGTGTACCTGGCGCAAAGCGCCGCCCAGCAGATGGGCGGCCGCCTGGCCTGGCACGACCACCACGAGGGCGGCACCGTGGCCGAGCTGCGCCTGCCCGCCCCCGCTCCGGAACCCTTGCCGGCGGCGCCTCCGCCAGCTTCACCCCTGACCACGAATCCGCGATGACCGACGCCTTGAACGATCCCGCCGCCGATGGCGCACAGCCCGGCGTCACCGATGCCGCCCCCTTCCTGGTCGTCGACGACGATGCCGTATTCGCCGGCGCCCTGGCACGCGCGCTGACGCGCCGCGGCTACGCGGTGCAGATCGCGCACAACCGCCAGCAGGCGCTGGCCCTGGCCGCGCAAACCCCGTTCGAGTACGTCACGCTGGACCTGCACCTGAGCCCGCCCCCGGAAGCCGGCAGCACCGCGCCGGCCGAGTCCGGCCTGCACCTGGTCGGCCCCCTGCGGGCGGCCTTGCCCGAAGCGCGCATCCTGGTGCTGACCGGCTATGCCAGCATTGCCACCGCGGTGGCGGCGGTCAAGCATGGCGCCGACGAATACCTGGCCAAGCCGGCCAATGTGGATTCGATCCTGACCGCGCTGATGGCGGGCGTATCGGAGGAAGCGGCCGAAGCCGCCATGGAAGAACCGGTGCCACTATCGGTAGCCCGGCTGGAATGGGAGCACATCCAGCGGGTACTGGCCGAACACGACGGCAATATCTCCGCCACCGCGCGCGCGCTCAACATGCACCGCCGCACACTGCAGCGCAAACTGGGAAAACGGCCGGTTTCGCGCTAGCGTCCGGGGCCGCGAACCGCGCTCAGAGGCGCAGTTGCACGTAGTCCCAGCCCAGATCGTCCTCCGGGGACAGGCCTTGCGCCGCCAGGTGCAGGGCATCGCTGGCATGGCGATCGGCCCGCGAGCCGAGATCGCCGGCCTGCACGGCCAGATCCGCCACCGCGGGGAGGTCCTTGCCTGCCAGCACCGCAAGCTTGCGTGCCACCGGCGCAGGCGCCGGACGGGTTGTGACCGAGGGCGCCGCCGCCGGCCGCGCGCACAGGAACACGGTTGCCGCGGCGAGGCCGCACAGCACGCCGAACGAGGACAGTAGCTCGCGTTTCATTTCGTTTCTCCTGCCTGGTTGGTTGGTGAATGGATGCATGCAAAGCGGTAAGCGCGGGGGCTGACCGGCTGGCCGGGTCACACGATCGGGCCGCCGCCACTTTGGCATTGCATTGCAGCACGCACCAGCGTGCTTACGAATGCTTACCAGCCTTACCAGTGTGAGTCACGGACCTTCATTTCTCCTTCACGCGCGCTGAACGGATGCGACAGACGACAAAAAGGGGCGCCGTGGCGCCCCTTTTGCCTGCGGCGGCTGGTGCCGCCCGCATGCCTTGCCGCTTACAGCACGTAGCGCGACAGGTCTTCGTTACCCGCCAGGTCGCCCAGGCGTTCATCGACATAAGCCGCATCGATGGTGACGGTCTCGCCCGAGGACTTGGTGGCGTGGAAGGACAGGTCCTCCAGCAGCCGCTCCATGACCGTGTACAGGCGGCGCGCACCGATGTTCTCGACCTTCTCGTTGACCGAGAAAGCCATCTCCGCCAGTCGGCGGATGCCGTCCGGGGCGAACACCAGCTGCACCTGCTCGGTGCTCAGCAGCGCCTGGTATTGCTTGGTCAGGCTGGCGTCGGTCTGGGTCAGGATGGCCTCGAAGTCGGACACCGACAGCGATTCCAGTTCGACGCGGATCGGGAACCGGCCCTGCAGCTCGGGGATCAGGTCGCTGGGCTTGGACAGGTGGAACGCACCCGAGGCGATGAACAGGATGTGATCGGTCTTGATCATGCCGTACTTGGTGTTGACCGTGGTGCCCTCGACCAGCGGCAGCAGGTCGCGCTGCACGCCCTGGCGCGACACTTCTCCGCCGCCCACTTCGCTGCGGCTGGCGATCTTGTCGATCTCGTCCAGGAACACGATGCCGTTCTGCTCCACATTGGCCACGGCCTTGTGCTTGAGCTCCTCGTCGTTGAGCAGCTTGGCGGCTTCCTCGTCGATCAGCAGCTTGAAGGCTTCGTGCACCTTCATCTTGCGGCGCGCCTTCTTGCCCTGGCCCAGGCCGGCAAACATGGTGCGGATCTGCTCGGTCATGTCTTCCATGCCCGGGGGACCCATGATGTCCATGCTGGGGGCGCCGGCGGAGAGCTCGAGTTCGATTTCCTTGTCATCGAGCTGGCCTTCGCGCAGCTTCTTGCGGAACACCTGGCGGGTGTTGGAATCCTTCTCTTCGGGCTGGTTGAAGCCGATATCGCGCGGCGGCGGCAGCAGTACATCGAGCAGGCGGTCCTCGGCGGCGTCCTCGGCCTTGGCGCGCACCTTCTTCATTTCGGATTCGCGCGCCTGCTTGACCGCCATCTCGGCAAGGTCGCGCACGATGGTGTCGACGTCGCGGCCGACGTAGCCCACCTCGGTGAACTTGGTGGCTTCGATCTTGATGAAGGGCGCGTCGGCCAGCTTGGCCAGGCGGCGCGCGATCTCGGTCTTGCCGACGCCGGTCGGTCCGATCATCAGGATGTTCTTGGGCGTGATTTCCTGGCGCAGGGGTTCTTCCACCTGCTGGCGACGCCAGCGGTTGCGCAGCGCGACCGCTACCGCCTTCTTGGCCTTGGTCTGGCCGATGATGTGCTTGTCGAGTTCGGAAACGATTTCCGACGGGGTCATGGTATGCGACATGGTATCCGTTCAGTGGAAGACGGGCCGGAGCGCGGCGGCCCCCGGTCCCAGGCGGCCGCGCGTCCGGGGACTGCGCGGCCGTCCGACGCTCATTCCAGCGTCTCGATGACGAAGTTGGTGTTGGTGTAGATGCAAAGCTCGCCGGCAATGCCCAGCGACTTCTCCACGATGTCCTTGGGCGACAGCTCGGTGTTTTCCACCAGCGCCTTGGCGGCCGACTGCGCATAGGCGCCGCCCGAGCCGATCGCGGCCACGCCGCCCTCAGGATCGAGCACGTCGCCGTTGCCGGTGATCACCAGGGTGGTGTCGCGGTCGGCCGTGATCAGCATGGCCTCGAGCCGGCGCAGCGCGCGGTCCGAACGCCAGTCCTTGGCGAGGTCGACGGCGGCGCGGGTCAGGTTGCCCTGGTACTTCTCCAGCTTGGCCTCGAAGCGGTCGAGCAGCGAGAAGGCGTCCGCGGTGCTGCCGGCGAAGCCGACCAGCACCTTGCCGTTATAGATGCGGCGCACCTTGCGTGCGGTGCCCTTCATCACGATATTGCCGAGCGTGACTTGGCCGTCACCCCCGACTGCAACCTGGTTGCCGCGCCGGACGCTGACGATGGTAGTGCCGTGATACTGTTCCATGATGGCTTCGCGAGAATATGTCAGGGAGGTAGGTGGCGACGGGTGCGGCCGAATTCAAGGGCCGCTTCGAGAGGCTATCTCCGCGTCCTATGCGGGGCCGGATGCACTCGATCCACTATATACGAGGCTGCCACCGCACGCGCCCGGGCGGGGTATCCGCGGGGGAACGGACAAGCAAAAAGGCCACGCATCGCGCGTGGCCTTTTTGTTGACAAGCTTTGCAGCACTGTCGGTTCGCCTCCCTCTCCCACGCCAGCGTCGGGGCGGTGTCCCCGATCCGACGGTTCAGTCCGCGTACACGCCGGCTTTCTTGATCACCGGGGACCACTTGCCGATTTCCCCCGCCAGGAAGGTCTTCAGCGATTCCGGTGTGGCGCGCTGGGCCGGCACGGCCTCGGCGCCCAGCTCGGCCATCTTGGCGCGGAAGGTCGGGTCCGTCACGGCCTTCTGCAGCGCGGCGGAGAGCTTGTCCACCACCGGCTTGGGCGTGCCCTTGGGCGCGTACATGGCGTGCCAGATCTTCACTTCGACGCCCGGCAGGCCTTGTTCGGCGGCGGTCGGGATGTCCTTGAAGGCCTCCACGCGGCGGCTCTGCATGGCGGCATAGGGCTTGAGCGCCCCCGCCTTGAGCTGGCCGGCGATATTGGTGGTCTGGTCGCACATCAGGTTGACCTGGCCGCCCAGGATATCGGTCAGCGCCGGCGCCGTGCCCTTGTAGGGCACCGTGGTCAGATCGGTCTGGATCGCGCTCAGGAACAGCAGGCCGCACAGGTGCGAGGCCGAGCCGATGCCGGCGTTGGCCAGCGACAGCTTGCTGGCATTGGCCTTGATGTAGGGCAACAGCTCCTTGAAGCTGGCGGGCGGCAGGTTCTTGTTGCCGACCATCACCATCGGCACGTCGGCGATCTCGCCGATGGTCTCGAAGTCCTTGAGCGGATCGAAGCCGAGATTGCGGTACAGCGCCGGCGCGGTCGACATGCCGATATGGTGGATCAGGATGGTGTAGCCGTCGTTCTTGGCCTGCGCCACCTTCTTGGCGCCGATGGTGCCGCCCGCGCCGCCCAGGTTCTCGATCACCATCGTGGTGCCCAGGTGCTTGGACATGATCATGACCAGTTCGCGCGCCACCTTGTCGGTCGGGCCGCCTGCGGAGAACGGCACCACCGCCGAGACCGGCTTGCTGCCCGGGTATTCCTGCGCCTGCGCGCCCGCGTGCATTCCCATCATGCCGACCGTCAGCGCGGCAGCCACAAACTGTGCAACTCGTTTCATGCTATCTCCTGGATACCCTTCTTTTCCCGTTCCGGCACTGCCCCGGCCGGAGCGGCGCACCCTGTCGGGCGCGGCCGCCCCTGCGCCGCCGGCCCGATCCGGGCGGCAGCGCCGACCATGACGCGGGCACAGCGCATACGGCCGCCGCAGCTTGGGCCGCGCGACCGGAGCGCAATGCTATCAATGTCGAAAAGTGGCAAATATCCGGAATAACCCGTTAAGACATTTCATCGGCCCGCCACGCCAAATGTATCGAACTCGCCTCAGCCAGCCCAAAAAAGGATCAGCAGAAGAAAGCTAGCATTTCCGCCTGCAGCACCTCGGGCGCCTCCTCGGCAATGTAATGTCCGCAAGGGACCGCCCGGCCGCTGACATCGCCGGCCACCTCCTGCCACAGCGGCAGCGGCTCGAAGCAGCGCGCCACCACGCCATGCTCGCCCCACAGCACGCGCAGCGGACAGCCGAGCAGACGGCCGGCCTCGCGGTCCGCGCGGTCGTGGTCGAGATCGATGGTGGCGGCCGCGCGGTAGTCCTCGCACATGGCGTGCACATGGGCCGGATCCCGCATGGCGGCGGCATAGGCGGCCATGGCGTCAGGCACGAAGGGGCCCAGGCCGGCGTGGCGCAGGCCCATCAGCCTGTTGAGGTAGAACTCGGGCTCGGCATTGATCAGCGTCTCCGGGAACGGCGCCGGCTGGATCAGGAAGAACCAGTGCCAATAGGCGGCGGCAAACGCCATGCTGGTGCGCTCGTACATGGCCAGCGTGGGCGCGATATCCAGCAGCATGGCGCGCGCGACCCGGCCGGGGTGGTCCATGCACAGACGATGCGCCACGCGCGCGCCGCGGTCGTGGGCGCACAGCGCGAAGCGGGTAAAGCCCAGGCGCGCCATCACCTCCACCTGGTCCTGCGCCATCGCGCGCTTGCTGTAGTTCTCGTGGCCGGCGCTGCCCGCCGGCGCGCTGCTGCTGCCATAGCCGCGCAGGTCGGTGGCGATGACGGTGAAACGGTCGGCCAGCGCCGGCGCCACCTTGTGCCAGATCAGGTGGCTCTGCGGATGGCCGTGCAGCAGCAGCAGGGGCGGGCCCGAACCGCCGCGCACGCCGGCGATGCCGACGTCGCCGATCTGCATGCGGAAGGGTTCGAAATTGGGGAACAGCAGGGCGCTGGCGTCGTTCTGCATGCTGGGTCTCCTCGTAGCGCACGAAAGCGCGGCGGAAAATAGGGCTGCGCCGCGGCGCCCATGCCTGCCCATGCGCCTGCCGTGCCGCCTGCTGGCGATGATAGACGCAAACCAGGCGGGCGGCGTGGCGCTGGCGCCTCGCGCCCCTTGCCGCGCCCTCGCCAATATCGCTTGCGGGTACGCAGTTGACGCAACTGAATTGCATCACCGCTGGCCCTATGGTTAAATCGGTGCATGAGCAGCAGCCCCTCCCCCACCCAGGCCATGCCTTTCCCCGCCATGACGCCCGCGCCGGCCACCCTGGACGCAGCCCACGAGCGCCTGCGCGAGCTGGGCGCCCGCGTGACCCAGCCGCGCCTTGCCATCCTGGCCTGCCTGATGGACAGCGATGAAGCGCTGACCCACCAGGCCGTGATCGACCGCCTGCCGGCGGCCGGCGAAGCGATCGACCGCGTGACCGTCTACCGCGTGCTGGACTGGCTGGTGGAGCAGGGCCTGTCGCAAAAGCGCGCCGGTCCCGACCGCGTATTCCGCTTCAGCCTGGTCGAACACGAGGCGGCGCGCGCGCAGGTGCACAGGCAGCACAGCCACTTCCACTGCAACCGTTGCGACCGCACCTTCTGCCTGGACGGCGTCAGCGTCCCGGCGCAAGCTGCGCCCAAGGTCCCGAGCGGCTTCGCGGTGGAGCATGTGGAACTCACCGTCAGCGGCGTTTGCGCCGAATGCGGCGCCCGAACACCCGGCCGGCACGGCTGAGCGGCGAGCCCGCCACCGTGCACCACGGCACAAGCCACCCAAACACCACAAACACCACTTACCCGCGCGCGACAGGCCAAGCGGCGCCCATTCCCGGAGAAAAACAATGTCCAAACTGATTCCGGTCACCATCCTGACCGGCTTCCTCGGCAGCGGCAAGACCACCCTGCTCAAGCGCATCCTGAGCGAGCAGCACGGCATGAAGATCGCCGTGATCGAGAACGAGTTCGGCGAAGAAAACATCGACAACGAGATCCTGGTGCAGGATGGCCGCGAGCAGATCGTGCAAATGAGCAACGGCTGCATCTGCTGCACCATCCGGGGCGACCTGGTGGCGGCGCTGTCGCAGCTGATGACCCGCCGCGACGCCGGCGAGATCGAATTCGACCGGGTGGTGATCGAAACCACCGGCGTGGCCAATCCCGGCCCGGTGGCGCAAACCTTCTTCATGGACGACGAGATCGCCCAGCGCTATCTGCTGGACGCGGTGATCACCCTGGTGGACGCCAAGCACGCCAACCTCCAACTGGACAAGCAGGAAGAAGCCCAGCGCCAGGTCGGCTTTGCCGACGCCATCTTCGTCACCAAGGCGGACCTGGTGGCAGAGGCCGACATTGCCGACCTGCGCCACCGCCTGCTACACATGAACCCGCGCGCGCCCGTGCGCACGGCGCATTTTGGCGAAGCGCCCATTGACACAATTTTTGACCTTCGCGGTTTCAACCTGAACGAGAAGCTGGAAATCGACCCGGATTTCCTGCGCGCCGAGGCAGAGGAACACGATCACGACCATGCGCACGGCCACGGCCATGACCACGGGCATGGCGAGCATTGCGCCGACGACTGCGGTCATGACCACCATGGCCATGGCCACAACCACCACCATCACCACCGCCACACGGACCGCATCGGCTCCTTTGTCTTCCGCAGCGAAAAACCCTTCAATTACGGCAAACTGGAGGAATTCCTGTCCGGGATCCTGTCGGTCTATGGGGAAAACCTGCTGCGCTACAAGGGCGTGCTCTATATGGACGCGGTGGACCGGAAGGTGGTTTTCCAGGGCGTGCACCAGCTGATGGGCAGCGATATCGGCGCCAAATGGGGCGACGAAACCCCCGGCACCAAGATGGTCTTCATCGGTGTGGACCTGCCCAAGGACGCGATCCTGAAGGGTCTCGCCACCTGCCTGGCCTGAGTCCGCCGGCCATCGCCTCCCGCCCCTGCCGCCCCCCTTTGCCGGCGGGGCGCGAGAACTCAGGGGAAACTCCCCGCTTTTCTCCCATATCTCCAAAATTTTTGTTCAAGTACAATAGGCTGGATTTAGTGCGGGAAACGTAGCCTATGGGTAGTCCATGGCCATGCTGCCCGCGCAATGCAGGGCGGCGGTCGTCGTCAGCATGAGGCGGGCTGCCGGCAGGTGCGGTCGCAGTGCTTCATGCGGAGACCGCCCTCCGCTTGGGGCACCCGTCACGCGCCGTCACCGATCGACGCGAGAGGGAGGTGTCCCGTGGTAGCCGCAACGAAAACGAAAGAAAGCCGCAGCAAGGCCAGTAGCGCTGCGGCCCAGACGCCGAAGGCGCAGTCCATGGAGGCTGCGCCTGCTCCCCGCGGCAGTACGGTGCATGCCGATGCGGGCGAGGCTAAGGGAGGCACGCAAAGCAGCAAGTCTGCAGCCAGCCAGAGCGAAACGTCCGCACCGCGCAAGCGGCCGGACACTGCACCCGAGCGGACCAAGACGCCGCCGGTCGCATCAACAAGAGAATCAGCAGCAACCATGAGCAGCAATAAACTTCTGACTGAAGCTGAAATCCTGAAGATGGGCGACAAGGATTACATGAACGAGGCGCAACTCGCCTTCTTCAAACATCGCCTTGAGCAGCTGCGCGACGATATCCTGAAGAACGCCGATCAGACCACCGAGCATCTGCGCGAAACGGTCATCGTGCCGGATCCGGCTGACCGCGCCACCATCGAGGAAGAACACGCCCTTGAGCTGCGCACGCGCGACCGCGAGCGCAAGCTGCTCAAGAAGGTGGAGCAGTCGCTGGCCCGCATCGAGTCGGGCGACTACGGCTGGTGCGAGGAAACCGGCGAGCCGATCGGCGTGCCGCGCCTGCTGGCGCGCCCCACCGCCACGCTCTCGCTCGAAGCCCAGCAACGCCGCGAACTGCGCCAGAAGCTGTTCGGCGATTGATCCGGGCCCGGCCCCGCGTTGCCAGACGGCCCGGTTTTCCGGGCCGTTTTGCTTGCGGGCCCGCTGGCGGCGCCTGCGGCCCGCGGGCTGGCGGCCTTGGCGCGTTTCGTCTTTGTGGTGTCACAGGCACGGCCTATCATTAGGCACGGTGGGGTTTCCGCGGTCCGCGCGCGCCCCGAATCGCCTGCTTTCCCGCCCGCTTTCTGATACAGTCGCAACTTTGTTGCAATAATGCGCACCGGTCTGCCCCGGCGCGCCTCGATGCCATGGCCGATCGCCTGCCCGTCACCGTGCTGTCCGGATTTCTCGGGGCCGGCAAGACTTCCCTGCTCAATCACGTACTGGCCAACCGCAAAGGCAAGCGGGTGGCGGTGATCGTCAACGACCTGGCCGACGTCAACATCGACGCCCGCCTGCTCGGCGACGGCATGCTGGCGCAGGCCGGCGAGCGCCTGATCGAGCTGACCAACGGCTGCATCTGCTGCACCCTGCGCGAAGACCTGCTGACCGAGATCGGCAAGCTGGCGCGCGAGGGCCGCTTCGACTACCTGCTGGTCGAATCGACCGGGGTGGCCGAGCCGCTGCCGATCGCCGAAACCTTCACCTTCGAGGATGAGCACGGGGTGGCGCTGGACGCCATCGCCCGCCTCGACACCATGGTGACGGTGGTCGACGCCGCCCACTTCCTGCAGGACTTCAACGAAGCCGACTATCTCCAGGAGCGCGGCCAGGCGCGCGACGAGGACGACGACCGCACCGTGGTCGACCTGCTGATCGAGCAGGTCGAATTCTGCGACGTGATCGTGCTCAACAAGCTGGACCTGGTGAGCGAGGCCGAGCGCGAGCGCCTGGCCGGCATCCTGCATTCGCTGAACCCGCGCGCGGCCATCGTGCCGGCCAGCTTCGGCAAGGTGCCGCTGGACAGCGTGCTCGACACCGGCCGCTTCGACTTCGACGCCGCCGCCGCGGCGCCGGGCTGGCTGGCCGAACTGCGCGGCGAGCACGTGCCGGAGAGCGAGGCCTATGGCATCGGCAGTTTCGTCTACCGCCGCCGCCGCCCCTTCCATCCGCAGCGTTTTGCCGACCTGATCCACACCGAGTGGCTGCGCGAGCATGGCAATGTGCTGCGCTCCAAGGGTTTCTTCTGGCTGGCCACGCGCATGCACGCGGCCGGCACCTGGGGCCAGGCCGGCGGCGTGTGCCGCCACGGCGGCGCCGGCGCCTGGTGGGCCGCGCTGGATTCCGCCGAATGGCCGGACGACGAAGCGGGCCGCGCCGAGCTCGAAGCCGACATGATGGTGGACGGCAAGCCCGCCCCCTTTGGCGACCGTCGCCAGGAACTGGTGCTGATCGGCCAGGACCTCGACCGCCCCGCGCTCGAAGCGCTGCTGGATGCCTGCCTGCTCACCGATGCGGAAATGGCGGCGGGCCCCGAGGCCTGGGCCCGTTACCCCGATCCCTTCCCGAGCTGGGACGACGCCTTCGACGACGAGGACGACGGACATGACCACGAGCATGGCGAGGACTGCGGCTGCCATGACCACGGCGGACATGGCCACTGAATTCCCGCAGCGCCTGCAAGCCGTGCAGCGTCTCCAGCAGCGCCGTGCCCGCGGCCTGGGCCTGTGGCCCGCGCTATGGCTGGTGTTGTGCCTGCTGCTGGCCCAGCATGCGGGCCTGACGCACCGCATTCATCACGGCGGCCTGTCCGGCCAGCCGCTGCAGGCGCTCCTTGGCGGCAGCACCGCCGAAGCGGCCGGCACCGCGCCGGCGGCCTGGTTCGCCGATGACCCGGCCGCCGGGGACGACACCGGCACCGCCGACAGCTCCGGAAGCTTGCCCGCCGGGACCCAGGTCCCCGCAGATCCGGCCCCCTCGCTCAGGCTGGCCGGCCATATCTGCCTGCTGTTCGACGGCGCCACCGTGGCCGCCAGCCACTGCGGCACGCCGGTCATGCCGGCGCTGTCGCATCATCAGTCACCGGTCCCCTCCAGCGTAGGCTGGCGCCGGCCGGACCTGCAGCATCCCCAGCCCTTCCGCTCGCGCGCGCCGCCGGCCGCCCTCGCCCCCACCGTCGCCTGAATCCGGGACGCGGCAGCCCGCTGCCGCCCTCCCGCCGCCTGACGCATTGCGTCGCGCGGGCGCATTCCGCCTGTCCGCAGCCTTTCGCGCGCCCGCCTGCGCTGCGTGCTCGACCCCATTCAAGAAGAACGCGAGCCATGTCTTTCCGTTTCCAGCAAGAAAATACCCTGCGGCGCAAGCCGCTCGCCGCCGTCGCCGCCCTGATCGCCTCCGCCTGCAGCGGCGCCTTCGCGCAGAACGCCCCCGCCCCCGGCGCCACCACCACCCTGCGCGAGGTCGTGGTCACCGCCAACCCGCTGGGCAGCGAACTCAACGACCTGGTTGCGCCGGTCTCCACCCTGGGCGGCGATACCCTCGCCGTGCGCCAGGGCAGCACGCTGGGCGACACCCTGGACAAGCTGCCGGGCGTGTCCTCCAGCTACTTCGGCCCCAATGCCAGCCGCCCGATCATCCGCGGCCTGGACGGCGACCGCATCAAGGTGCTGCAAAACGGCGGCAGCACCATCGACGCCTCCACCCTGTCCAACGACCACGCCGTGCCGGTGGACCCGCTGGTGGCCGAACGCATTGAAGTGGTACGCGGCCCCGCCGCGCTGATGTACGGCGGCAACGCCATCGGCGGCGTGGTCAACGTCATCGACAACCGCATCCCCAAGGAACCGATCCAGGGCATCGGCGGCGCGGTCGACGCCAGCGCCACCGCCGGCGGCGACAGCGCGCGCAACGCCAGCGGCCTGCTCGAAGCCGGCAATGGCCAGATCGCCATCCACGCCGACGCCTTCGCCCGCAAGACCAGCAACCTGCGCATCCCCGGCTATGCGCGCAGCGCCAGCCTGCGCAACAGCCAGCCGCTGGAGGAAGGCCAGAGCGAGGCCTACGGCCGCCTGCCCAACAGCAGCGCGCAGCAGTCGGGCGGCTCGCTGGGCGGCGCCTACACCTGGGCCGATGGCTTCGTCGGCGCCAACTACAGCGAATACCACAACGAATACGGCACCCCGGCCGAGGATTCCGTGCGCCTGCAGATGCGCCAGCAGCGCTTCGCGGTCGAAGGCGAGGCGCGCAACCTGGCCGGCAACACGGGCGGCTTCATCGAATCGGTCAAGAGCAAGTTCAGCTATACCGACTACGAGCACAAGGAGATCGACGCCGGCCAGACCGGCACCGTCTTCAAGAACAAAGGCTGGGATGCCCGCATCGAGGCAAAGCACGCGCGCATCGGCCGCATGACCGGCGTGATCGGCACCCAGTTCGGCTCGACGCGCTTCTCCGCGCTCGGCGAAGAAGCCTTCGTGCCAAGCACGGACACCGACAATGCCGCCCTGTTCATCTTCGAGGAAATGCCGCTGAGCGCCGGCGGCGACCTCAAGCTCAACCTGGGCGGGCGCATGGACCACACCCGCGTCAAGGCGCAGGCCAACGGCAACGAGCGCTTCGCCGATGCCAGCCGCAGCTTCAACGCCGGCAGCGCCTCGGCCGGCCTGCTCTACAAGCTGGCCCCGGCCTGGTCGCTGACCAGCAACCTGGCCTACACGGAGCGCGCGCCCACCTTCTACGAGCTCTACGCCAACGGTCCTCACGTGGCCACGGGCTCCTGGGAACAGGGCGACCCCAACGCCGCCAAGGAGCGCGCCACCTCGCTGGACCTGGGCATGCGCTTCAAGTCGGGCCCGCACAGCGCCAGCCTGTCGGGCTACTACAGCCGCTTCTCGAACTACCTGGCGCTCACCAACACCGGCACCGCGCGCGACGCCGAGGGCGACCTGGTGACCCCGGGCAGCGCCGGCGCGCTGCCGGTGATGCAGTACATGGGCGTGCCCGCCACGCTGTATGGCTTCGAGGCCGAAGGCCGCGCGCGCGTCTGGCAGAAACTGCTGACCGGCAGCGACACGGTGGACCTGGAAGCCCGCGCCGACTACGTGCATGGCGAGAACCGCAACACCGGCCAGCCGTTGCCGCGCCTGTCGCCGCTGCGCCTGGGCGGCGCCGTGGTGTACGGCGCCGGCCCCTGGGGCGCGCGCGCGGACGTGACCTACGCCGCCCGGCAATCGCGCGTGCCGGCCAACGACACGCCCACCGACGCCTACACCCTGCTCGGCGTCTCCATCACCTACAAGTTCAAGATGGCGGGCACCCAGACCCTGGTCTACCTGCGCGGCGACAACCTGACCAACCAGGACGCCCGCAGCGCCACCTCCATCCTGCGCGACATCGCGCCGCTGGCAGGACGCAGCGTGAAGCTTGGCGTGCGCACGACGTTCTAGGCGGGACCGCGGGGCGGCCCGGGGGCCGCCCCGCGTGGTAACAATCTTGTACCGGCACCGGCATGACGGCGCACGGGGGATAGAATCCGCATGGTGCGCGCGGCACACGGCCGCGCGTCCGTCGACCCTCCCGAGCCCGCCCATGTCCGGTACCGAACCCGCGAACGCCGCCGTCCCTGCCTTCACCCGCCCGCGCTGGCTACGCGACCTGCTGCGCTTCCTGCCGCTCAAGAGCCAGTTCGTGCTGTCCGGCAATGTGCGCGACCTGCAGGCCTGCGAGGTGGCGCCCGGCACGATCGCACCGCAGCCGTTCGCGCTGGCCGTGCACGGCGCGCTGCGCGAAGCCGGCTACGCCCATGTCTTTCTCTACGATCCCATCGCGGGCTTCCAGGCGCTGTGCGCGCCCGGCGAGGACAGCAAGCCGGCCGAAGCCATCCTGCAGCAGTTCGGGTTGACCGTCAGCGAGGGCCGCGCCAATGCGGGCATCGACCTGCTCGGCACCACGCTGGAACGCTTCACCGCCCACCCCGGCGAGCCGCTCGCGCTGATCGTGGATTTCGCCTCGCGGCTGCTCACGCGCGGCGACAACCCCAGTCCCGCCGAACACCAGTTGTTCACCCGCGCGCTGGTGCTGTCGCACCAGGCCCGCTCGCGCCCCGCCGGCGCCGCGCGCAAGCCCTTCTTCAACAGCATCCTGTGGGTGGTGGACAAGGAGGGCGACCTGCCCGACTGGCTGCTGGTGGGCAACCCGCGCCTGCGCCATATCCCGGTGGCCAGGCCCGACCACCACGCCCGCCGCGCGCTGGCGCCGGCGCTGCTGCGCGGCCTGGCTGGCGCGCAGGATGCCGATGCCCAGGCCATGCGGCAGGCACAGCAGGATTTCGTCGACGATACCGAGGGCATGCTGCTGCTCGATCTCAATGCCATCGCGCAACTGGCGCGCGTGGAGGGCGTGCCGCTGGCGCAAGTGGCCGACGCGGTGCGCCGCTACAAGGTAGGCGTGACCGAAGACCCCTGGCTGAAGATCGACCGCAACCGCATCCGCGGCGCCGGCGAGTTCATCGCCCGGCGCGTCAAGGGCCAGGACCACGCGGCCACGCATATGCTCGATATCGTCAAGCGCGCCATGACCGGTGTGGGCGGCGGGCGGCGCGGCGGGCGGCCGCGCGGCGTGGCCTTCCTGGCCGGGCCCACCGGCGTGGGCAAGACCGAGCTGGCCAAGACCGTCACCAGCCTGCTGTTCGGCGACGAGAGCGCCTACATCCGCTTCGACATGTCCGAGTTCAGCGCCGAGCACGCCGACCAGCGCCTGATCGGCGCGCCGCCCGGCTATGTCGGCTACGACGTGGGGGGCGAGCTGACCAATGCGATCCGCGAGAAGCCCTTCGCCGTGGTGCTGTTCGACGAGATCGAGAAGGCTCATCCGCGCATCCTCGACAAATTCCTGCAGATCCTCGACGACGGCGTGCTCACCTCGGGCCGCGGCGACCGCGTGTACTTCTCCGAAGCGCTGATCGTGTTCACCTCCAATCTCGGCATCTACCGCACCGGCGCGGATGGCGAGCGGGTGGCCAACGTCAGCCCGGCCGAGCCCTTCGAGGCCGTGCGGGCGAAAGTGCGGGCCGAGATCGAACGGTATTTCAAGCTGGAGCTGAACCGCCCGGAAATCCTCAACCGCATCGGCGAGAACGTGATCGTGTTCGATTTCATCCGCACCGACGTCGCCGCGCAGATCTTCGCGCAGATGGTGGACAACGTGCTGGCCGACCTGGCGCGCCAGGACCTGCGCCTGACGCTGGCCGACGGCGCCTTGCAGGCATTGCGCGAACGCTGCCTGGCCGACCTCTCCAACGGCGGGCGCGGCATCCGCAACCAGGTCGAGGCGCACCTGCTCAACCCGCTGGCGCGCGCCCTGTTCGACCAGGACGCCCGGCCCGGCGAGCGCTTCGAGATCGCCGGCCTGACCACCGGCGCCTTCACGCAGCTCAGCCTGCAACGGCTGTGAGCGATGCCGAGTCGGTGCCTGACCTGTCGCCCGACGTCTCGCCGGACGTGTCGCTCGACCTGTCGCGCCTGCATTTCCCGGTCACCACGCTGGGCCCCGGCCGGCGCGTCGGCATCTGGCTGCAAGGCTGCTCGATCCGCTGCCCCGGCTGCATCTCCGCCGATACCTGGCAGGCGGGCGGCGCGCGCAGCGCGAGCGTGGCGGCGCTGATGGCAACGCTGGCGCCCTGGCTGGCGCAGGCCGAGGGCATCACCGTCTCGGGCGGCGAGCCCTTCGACCAGCCGGACGGCCTGCTGGCGCTGCTGCGCGCGCTGCGCGCGGCCAGCGCGCTCGACATCCTGGTCTACAGCGGCCATCCCCTCGAGTCGCTGGCGCCCGTGCTGGCGCATGCCGACGGCCTGATCGACGCGCTGATATCCGACCCGTTCGCCCTGCACCTGCCGCAGACGCTGGCGCTGCGCGGCAGCGACAACCAGCGCCTGCACCTGCTGACGCCGCTCGGACGCGCGCGCTTCGCCGCCTTCGAGCGCCCGCTGGCCGCGCACGACCGCGCGCTCGACCTGATGTTCGACCACGACGGCACGGTATGGCTGGCCGGCATCCCGCGGCGCGGCGACATGGGCCGTCTGCGCGCGCTGCTGCAAACCCATGGCCACGCCGTGACGACTACCGAAGACCGCGCCGCCGGGCGGTCCGAATACAACGAAAATCCCCAGCCATGATGCGCTTTTGCCCCAACTGCCAGACCGAACGTTCGCTGGCGGAAATCTTCTGCGAAGGCCTCGTCGGCCAGGCGCCCTGCGGCTGGGACCTGTCCGGCGAAGCGATCCAGGCGCCGGGCTGGCGTCCCGCGCCCGCGGCCCCGCCCGCTGTCGTCCCCGCCTCCGCCGCTGCCCCAATGCAGCAAACCGCGGTCGCGGCGAGCGTTCACTGCCTCAATGGCCATGCCATGGCCGCGGACGACCTGATCTGCCTGCAATGCGGCGCCGACCCGGCCGGCGAAACCGGCACCGGCGCCCTGCCAGCCGCCGGCAGCAACACCGGGGCAGCGCAGCATGCCGCCGCCGCGCCGCAAGGCGATGCCGTCGAAGACATCGGCACCGTCATCGCCGGCTGGCGCCTGTTGCGCCGCATCGGCAGCACCGACGGCGTGCGCGCGCGCTATATCGCGCAGCAGGTCGATACGGCGCGCCATGCCGTACTGACGCTCTACCGCGCCGGCGCCGAGCCCGACCCCGCCGTCTACCAGCTGCTGCAGCGGCTGCCGCGCGCCCACGTGCCCGAGATCCTGGCCACCGGGCGCTGGCGGGACCGTGCCTATGAAGTCGCCGAGGAACTCAGCGGCGGCACGCTGGCGGATCTCGGCATCGTGGCCGGCGACCTGGCGCGGATCCGCCATATCGTGCGCGAACTGGGCCAGGCCCTGCATGTGTTCTCCGAAGCCGGGCTGCGCCACCGCGACCTGCGCCCCGGCACGCTGCTGGTGCGCCAGCGCGAGCCGCTCGACCTGGTGGTGAGCGGCTTCGGCTCGGCGCGGCTGTCGGACTTCGACCTCGACATCGTCTCGCCGCTGGAAACCTCGCGCTATATGGCGCCCGAGGCCATCGCCGGCGGCGTGGCGGCGGCCTCCGACTGGTGGAGCCTGGGCATGATCCTGCTGGAGCAGGTCACCGGCGGCGCCTGCTTCGACGGCATCCATCCGCAGGCCTTCCTGATCCATGTGCTGGCCAACGGCGTGGCGCTGCCCGACGACCTCGACCCCGCCCTGCGCCTGCTGCTGCGCGGGCTGCTGGCGCGCGACCGCAACCAGCGCTGGCAATGGCCGCAGGTACAGGCCTGGCTGAACGGCGAGGCGGTCGCCGCCCCCGCGGAAGGCGCGGAGGATGCGCCCGAGCACGACAGCGGCGCATCCAGTGCCATCGAGCTGGGCGGGCGCCGCTATCGCAGCCCGGCGCGCTTCGCACTCGCCGCGGCCGAAGCCGGGCACTGGGACCAGGCTGCCGACCACCTGCGGCGCGGCGTCATCGTGACCTGGGCGCAGGACGCCGCGCTGCCCGCGCAGCGCCTGTCCGGCCTGCGCGAAGTGGCGCGGCATGAAGGCCTGGAGGACGATTTCCGGCTGATGCTGGCGCTCAGGCTGCTCAACCCCGAGATGCCGCTGATCCTGCGCGGCGACATCGTGACGCCCGGCTGGCTGCTGCAGCATCCCGGGCAAGGCTATGCGCTGCTGAGCGGCGTGGCGCCCGACCTGCTGTCCCGCTTCGACAACGAGCACTGGCTGGTCCGCCTCAAGACCCGCGCGGCCCAGGTCCGCCAGCGCGCGCGCAGCCTCGAGATCGAACTCGACGAGGACAGCCTGCGCATCCACCTGCTGTCGACCTCGCGCGCTCGTCTCGCCGCGCTGTGGGAAGCGCGGCGCAGGCTGCTGCCCGACAGCGGCCACCCTGGCGTGCTGTCGCTGGCCGAGCGCCGGCTGATCGGCGAGGAAGACCTGATCGTGCTGCTGTCGGCCGCGCCGGGCCTGTTCCGCTCGATCGATGCCATCGTCGCGGACGCGGCGGCGCTGGCGCGGCGCGAGGACGTGCTGGCGTTCGACGAAGGGGCCGCCCGCGCCTGGCTCGAGCAGGGCCGGCAGGCGATCTGGCAGGCCGTGGACGCCCGCCTGGAAGGCTTCGCGCGCAGCGGCGTGGCGGCGATCGACGCCTGGGCCGGACAATTCCGCCTGGAGCGGCGCCTGCCGCTGGCGCAGGCGCTGGTGCTGCTGGCGGTGCCCGCCGAGCAGTGGCTGGCGCCGCAGAAGCAGCAATACGTGGCCGACATCCTGGACTTCTTCCAGAAGAAGGTGGCCACCGCCGTGCTGCGCGGGCCGCTGGTGCGCATGGGCATCGGCAAGACCACCGCGCGCATCGACCTGGGCGAACTCCACAGCGCGCGCCGTCCCGCCGGCGCCCTGCTCGATCACCTGCTGCAGCGCAATGCACAGCCCGTGGCGCTGGACCCGGCGCTGTTCGGCGAGCGTCCGGAACTGGAACTGCGCCTGCAAAGCCTGTACCGGCACAGCACGCTGTACCGGCGCGACACCGGCATCGACGGCCTCTACCTCGGCTTTCCCTTCCTGCTGACGCGCGACGCTCGCGGCAACACCAAGACCCGCATCGCGCCCGTGCTGCTGTGGCCGGTCAGGCTGCTGCTCGAAGTCGGCAGCCGGGGCCAGGTGGCGCTGGCCTTCGACAGCGAGCGCGAGGAAGTGCGGCTGAACCCGGCGCTGGAAGCGCTGCTCGGCCCTGAGCCGGGCCGCCGCTGGCGCGAGACCGCCGACGAACTGCTGGGCCGCTCCGCGCTCAAGGCCGGCGAGGTGATGGATGCCTTCGGCACGCTGGCCAGCGCGCGCGAACGCGTGCTCGGGCGGCTGCCCGGGCTCGACACCGAGGTCGAGCCGTACCAGGACGCGCTGTCGTGCGCGGCGGTGCTGTTCCACGTCACCTTCATGGGCCAGGCGGTGGGCGAGGACCTGCGCCAGCTCAAGACCCTGCCGGGCGGCGGCACCGGGCTGGAGACCGCGCTGCGCCTGGGCGCCGCCAATGCTGCTGCGCCGGCGGCCGAGGCAACGGAAGCCGGCGCCGCCGCAACGGACGATGCCGGCCAGCCGCCCGAGCGCGACCGCTATTTCACCGTGGCCAGCGATCCTTCGCAGGAGGCCGCCGTGCTGCAGGCGCGGCAGGCGCCAGGCCTGCTGGTCGAGGGCCCCCCCGGCACCGGCAAGAGCCAGACCATCGTCAATATGGTGGCCGATGCGCTGGGCCGCCAGCGCAGCCTGCTGATCGTGTGCCAGAAGCAGGCCGCGCTCGACGTGGTGCGCAAACGGCTGGTGGCGGAAGGGCTGGAGCAGCGCATCGTGATGGTGAGCGACGTCAACCGCGACCGTGAACCGGTCATCCGCGGCGTGCGCGAGCAGCTCGAATCGCTGTGGAAAACGCCCGATGCCGGGCCGCCGGCATGGCGTGCCCAGCGCGAGCGCGTCGCCGCGCGCATTGAAGCGCTGGAGGGGGAACTGGACCGTCATCAGCAAGCGCTCCACCAGGTCGACGCACGGATCGGCCTGAGCTACCGCGCGCTGCTGGGTGAACTGCTGGCGCTGGAGCAAGGCGAGGCGCCGCTGGACGTGCCGGCGCTGCGCGCGCAGCTCGAGCCGCTGGACACCGCCAGCCTGGCCGCGCTGGAGGAACGATGCGCGCCGCTGGCACGCTACTGGCTGCCGGCGCGCTTCGAGGGCAGCCCGCTGGCGCGCCTGCGCCCCTTCGCCACCGACCGCGCCACCCTGGCCGACTTCGCCGAAACCCTGGAGCGCCTGGTACAGACCGAACAGGCGCGCGCCGACGTGCTGGCGCGCAACCCCGCGGCATTCGACGTCGAAGATCCCGGCCCGCACCGCGCCTGGCTCGCCGTCCACGGCGACGCCCTGCTTGCGCTGGACGAAGCCCGCCGCGCCGACCTGGCGCGCTGGCTGCCGCTGCTGCGGCCGCTGGCCGCCGTATCCGCCAGCGCGCCGGCGCCGGCGCCCGCGGGAAGCGCCACCTCGCGCGGCGCGGCGCTGATGGCGCAGCTTGCCCAAGTGGGACAGCAACTCGCCGCCTGCGCGCAGGACGCCCACGATGCGGTGCTCTCGCCCGCGCTGGCCACGCTCGAGGCCGGCGAACTGGCCGCCGCCGTGGCCCGCGCCGCGCACCTGGCCACACCGGCTGGCCTGCTTGGCCGGCTCAGCGTGTCGCGCTGGCTGCACCGGCGCAGACAGATGGCCCTGCTGCAGCGCTGCAGCGGCCCCGCCGCCGCCGGCCCGGACCGCCTGCCGGCGCTGGCGCAAGCCGCGCGCCTGGAACAGCAATGGCGCACGCCCCGCCAGGCCCTGCGCGAGATCCTGCAAGTCCTGTCGCTGCCCTTGCCCGCCGACGATGCCGGAGCCGCGCTCGCCGCGCTGTGCGCCGACGCCCAGGCAAGGCTGCGCGATGCGGCGGCCATGTGCGAACGGCTGGCGCAGGCCCCGTGCCCCGAACCCATCGAGGCCGCGCTCGGCAGCGGCCGCCGCGAGACCGTGGTGGCGCTGCTGGCAGGCTACCACGCCGCCTTCGCGCGTTGCGAGGCGCGCCGCCTGAGCCTGGCCGCGCTGCAGCGGCTGGCCGGCTGGTGTGAGCCAGAGTGGGTGGCCGCGTGCACGGAAGCCATCCACGGCAACCGCGACAGCGCCCCGCTGACCGCGCCACTGGCCGCCGCCCTGCCGACGCTGGCGGCATACCAGCAGTTCCGCAGCCGCGCCGGCCAGCTCGGCGCGGCCGAGCTGGCGATCTTCACCACGCTGCGCGACAAGCAGGCGGCGCTCGCGTCGATACCCGCCGACGCCCTGGAGGCCGAAATCCGGCGCCTGCTCAACCGCGAAGCGCGGCTGGCCTGGAAGCGGCAGCTGGAATTGCACCACCCCGCGCTGCTGCTCGAGCACGGCGAAACCGCGGCACGCGTGAGCGCGCTGGCCACCGCCGACGTCGAGATGCGCCGGCTGAACCGCGCGCTCCTGGTGCAGGGCATCGAGCGCGGCCGCGTGCGGCCGCTCAAGGACTGGGAGGACATCACGCGCCTCACCGGGCGGCGCGCGCGCCGGCTGCGCGAGTTCATCGAACTGGGCGCGCCGCTCGGGCTGATGGCCTTGCGCCCGGTGTGGCTGATGAACCCGGACGTGGCCAGCCGCGTGCTGCCGCTCAAGGCGGGGCTGTTCGACACCGTGATCTACGACGAGGCCTCGCAGATGCCTGTCGAATACGCGCTGCCCACGCTGTTCCGCGGCCGCGTCGCCGTGGTCAGCGGCGATGAAAAGCAGATGCCGCCGACTGCCTTCTTCTCCAGCCGCATCGAGAGCGACGAGGCCGAACTGTTCGACGGCGAGACCCCGGACGAAGACGCCGACGAGACCGTGCAGGAAGCCTTCGACGAGGTCTGGAACCGGCGCGAGATCAAGGACTGCCCCGACCTGCTGCAACTGGCGCGCACCGCCCTGCCCAGCGCCACGCTGCAGATCCACTACCGCTCGGCCTACCGCGAGCTGATCGGCTTTTCCAACGCCGCGTTCTACGGCAACCGGCTGAGCGTGCCGGTGCGCCATCCGCGCACGCGCATCCTGCAGGACAAGCCGCTGGAGCTGATCCGCGTGGACGGTCTCTACCAGAACCAGACCAACCCGGCCGAGGCCGACAAGGTCGCCGACCTGCTGGCGGCGCTCTGGCAGGCGCCCTTCGCCGAACGGCCCTCGGTGGGCGTGGTCACCTTCAACCGCAAGCAGGCCGACCTGATCGCGGAAGTGCTGGAGGCGCGCGCCTCCAGCGACGCCGCTTTCCGCGCCGCCTACCGCGAGGAACGCGAACGCAGCGAGGGCGGCGAGGACATGGCCGTGTTCGTCAAGAACGTGGAGAACGTGCAGGGCGACGAGCGCGACATCATCGTGTTCTCCACCACCTTCGGCCGCAACGGCCAGGGCAGCTTCCGCCGCAACTTCGGCGTGCTCGGCCAGAAGGGCGGCGAACGCCGCCTGAACGTGGCCGTCACGCGGGCGCGGCGCAAGGTGGTGATGGTGACCTCGATGCCCATCTCCGATATCTCCGACATGCTGTCCACGCGGCGCGCGCCGGCCATTCCCCGCGACTTCCTGCAAAGCTACCTGGAATACGCCCGCACGCTGTCCGATGGCGAATTCCCGGCCTGCGAGGGATTGCTCGGCAGGCTCAACGGCGAGCGCGCCGCCGGCCCGCTACACGAAGGCGGCAGCGATCCGGCCGACGCGCCGCAGGATGGCTTCAAGGCGGCGGTGGCCGGCTATGTGCGCGGCCTGGGATGGCAGCTCTCGCCCGCCAGCGAAGGCGATGCCTTCGGGCTGGACTACGCCATCGAGGATCCGCGCACCGGCCTCTATGCGCTGGGCATCGAATGCGATGCGCCGCGCCACGCGCTGCTGGCGCGTGCCCGCGCCCGCGAGATCTGGCGCCCGTCGGTGCTGGCGCGCGCCATTGCGCGCGTGCACCGCGTGTCCTCGCACGGCTGGTATCACGATGGCGACGGCGAGCGCGCGCGCCTGAAGGCGGCGATCGAGGCCGCCATGCGCTCTGGCATGCAGGCAGAGGCGGGAGCGAAAATCCGGGACACCGCCGGCGCGGCGCCGCAAGCGCTCGCTGACAGCGGCGCGGCCAATCGCAACGTCACCGCCGATGCCGATGCGGCATCGGCAGGAGTCCGGTCATGAGCGGCCCCAAGGTGGTGAGGGTGATCACCCGTGAAGAACGCATCGCGCGCGGACGCGACCAGCTCGCGCAGCTCGACCATGCCATCGCCCACTGGAGCCACGAGGGACAGCGCCTGGGCCAGCTCGAACAAGCCACGCTGGAGGCCACGCGCGCGCGCCGCGCCGCGCTGCAGGCGCTGCTGGACGCCGACGGCTTCGACGCGCTGCAGCGCGGCGCCGCGAGCGAGATCGCCTTCCTGCAGAACGATCTCGAGGTCTGCCGGCAGCGTGCCGTGGCGCACGCAGGGCAAGCCCGCCAGCAGCAGCGCCAGCTGGCGCAGAATGCCGCCACCCTGCGCCGCGCCGATACGCACCAGGCGCTGCCGGCTGACCTGCTCGACGCCTTGCGCGCCATTGAAGGCGGCGCGCTGACCGGCGCACCGGCGCAAGCCGCGCTCGCGCGCGGCTTCACCCTGCTGTCGCCCAAGGAAGAAGCGGACTCGCTCAGCGCGGCGCAGCGCGCCCTCGCCAATACGCTGGCCGATGGACTGGGTGGCCTTGCCACCGAAACGCTGGCCCAATGGCAGGCGCGCCAGCCCGCCGCCATCGACGCGCGCCTTGGCCAGATCGATCTTCACCTGGCCACGCTGGAAGCGCTGGATGGCCCCGAGGCCGCCGCCGGCTTCCAGGCGCGCGCCGCCAAGGCGCAGGGGGAAGCCGCCGCCGCGCGGCGCAGCATGCTGCTGGACAGCCTGTTGCTCGACCTCGCCGCCGCGGCGCGGGAGCGCCAGGCGCGCGCCGCGCTGCTGCTGCGCCTGGAAGCGCTGGCAGCGCGCTTGCACAGTCTTGGCGAGATGAACGACAACGCCAGCGCGCTGGCACAAGCCATCGGCGATGCACGCGGGGCCGCGGACCTGGGTGCGATGCGCGCGCAATGCGAGCGCGCCGAGGCCCTGTTCGACGCCATGCTGCAGCAGCAGGCCGCGCTGGCGCGCCGCGAGGCGGTGCTGGCCGGTCTTGCCAGCCTGGGCTACGAAGTGCGCGAGGGCATGGCCACCGCCTGGGCCGAGCAAGGCAAGGTGGCGCTGCGCAAGCCGGCCACCCCGGGCTATGGCGTGGAACTCGGTGGCGACGGCGCCCGCCTGCAAGTGCGCGCCGTGGCGTTTTCCGCAGCGCGGGATACCGGCCGCGACCGCGATATCGAGACCATCTGGTGCGGCGAGTTCGCGCACCTGCAGGCGCTGGTGGCGCAGCGCGGCGGCGGCATCGAGATCGAACGCGCGCTGCCGGCCGGCGCAGCGCCGTTGCGCGTCGCGGCGCTGGCGGACGAGGACGCCGCGCAAACCGCCGCCGCAACGGCGGCGCCGCTGCAACGCACCTTGCCGCGTACTTGACGGGCCGCGGACCGGCCGGCGGATCAGGGAATGCCGTTGCGGCCGTGCCGCGCGAAGCCCTCCCGCCCGCCAAGCCGCTCGAAGTAGGCCGCCACCGCAGGGTAGGCAGGATGCTGCAACGGCGTGCCGTACCAGCGGTTCACCGAGAGACCGACGGGAATGTCCGCGAGGGTGAAGCGCTCGCCTGCGACATAGCCGCCGGTGCGTTCCAGCTGCCGCTCCAGGATGCCGATGTGCTTCGACCAGCCGGCCACCGAGGCCGCGAGCGCGGCGGCGTCCTGGTGCAAGGGCGATTGCCTGACCAGCGCCATGAATGCATAGCGCCAGGCGTTGTTCAGCTCCGTTGCCTGCCAGTCCATCCATTGGTCGATCCGCGCGCGCGCTTTCGGGTCGGCCGGATAGATGGCCTCGCCACCGTGGCTTGACGCCAGGTAGCGGATGATGGCGTTCGACTCCCACAGCACGAAGCCGTCGTCGTCGATCACCGGCACCATGGCGTTCGGGTTCAGGGCGAGGAATTCTGCCGTATCTGTGGCGCGAAAGCCGGAGCCCCAGTCCTCGCGCACGTACGGCAGGCCGAGTTCGTCGCAGCACCAGAGCACCTTGCGGACATTGATGGAGGAGGCTTTCCCGAGGATCTTCAACATGAGTCTGCGTAGCCGTTGGCGAAGTGGATGCGGCATCCAATATACGGCCCGGCTGTCAGGCCGCACAGGCACAGTTGCGCCGATTTGCGGCAAGCCAGTCGGTCGGCCAGGGCGTGATCCCGCTCTACTTCCAGATCAATGTCTGGGCGGCCAGGAAGGGCTACAAGGTCATTCCCCGGCAGGACGAGAGGACATACGCGTTCGCGATAACCAGGGGCGCCTGAGCATATGGCACCGGACGCCCCGCCTTTCGCCTTCCGCTAGGGCTGGGGAAAGGTGATGAACTGGGCCGACGACCACACCTTGCCGTCGTCCCGTTCACGGCCATGGAAATACACCGGCCGGAAGCCGAACGGGCCGTTGACCGGCTCGACGTCGACGCTGCCGCTCACGTCCACCGGCAAGGCCGCCTCACTCAGCCGCTCCAGTGCGACGAAGAGTTCCGTGCCGCCAAGCTCCAGCCGCAGGCTGCCACCGGCGAGCAGCTCCGCGCCGCTGACCTCCCAGCGGAAATCCGGTGCATGCGCGAAGGGATTGCGTTGCAGCGGATCGCCCACCTTGACGAAGCTGTCGATCTGGCCTTCGATCAGGAAGCGCGCGGCGGCGAGGTTGCTCACGTCGATCTCCACGCTGTCCGCATCGCCATAGGTGTCGCTGCGAAAGCCGATATCGGTCGCACCGTCGCGCCAGCAGCTTTCCTCCAGATGCTCGAAGCCGTGTGCGCCGAAGCGGTTGATGGTGCCGTTGAGAATGCGGATGCGGCCTTGCCAGGCAGCCCAGCGATAGCGGTCGCGAATCCGCGCGCCACCCCAGCGCACGCGGATCAGGCGCTCGGAGTAGCCCGCCTCGCGGTGCAGGTCGCGCTCCCACACCAGGCCGTTGTGGTCGTACGCGGCGAGGTACTCCCAGCCGCTTTGCCCGAGGAAACGATAGTCGAGCCGCGCCGGGCCCCGGTGCGAGGCAGGCAGCGTGAAGGCATCGCCCTGCACGAAGTCGCCGCAGCGCACCAGCAGCGCCGTGTGTTCGCCCGTGCTGGCCCAGGTATGCCGTGCCCGCAGGGCGCGGCCGATGGCCTGCCGGTCCAGCCGCCCGGCCAGCACGCCGGTCAGTCCGCCGCGCACGCCGAACACCTGCACGCCCGGCGGACCGCCGCCGGGCCGGCCGCGATGCTCGTCGCCGCTGGCCGCCACGCCAAGCCGATAGCCGCGCGCGATCACGTCGCGGTACAGCCAGTCGAAATGCCCCCAGCTGGAGGCAATCTCCACCAGCCGCTCCAGTTCGGGATGATGCCAGTCCGGGATATAGCGCCGCCCGCCCACGTGGGGCATGATCAGGTGCTGCCCGGGCGCTTCGATGTAGGCGTCCCAAAGCTCTTCGACCGGCCAGCGCCCCAGCTCGGCGGCGGTGCCTTTCATGTCCTCGTTCCACACCAGCGTGCGATTGTGTTCGCCGCGGGCGTTGTAGGGAAACCCTGGCTTTTCGTCGCCGAGGAACACCACATTGTGGTCGCCCCCGGCGGTGGAACTGCCGCACCATTCCTGCACCGGGTAAGCGACGAAGCGTCCGGGCTCGTTGAAGGATTCGACCGCTTCCAGCCCGAGCTGCCAGTTGGCGTCGGTGATCTGGAAATCGTTGACGGTATAGCCGAACACATCGATGCCGCCGACATCGCGCGCATAAGCCACGTTGTAGGCCGGGCTGTTGGTGCCGACGGTGTCGTGGGCATGCACGTGCAGGTCGGCGTAGAAGGCGCGCGGCGCCTCGGCCGCATCGAAGAGGGTCAGCCAGGCCGAGCCCCTGGCGACGCGTGGCGCATCCGGCAGGGTGGCCTCCAGGCGCAGCGTGCCGGCGCTGCCAGGCAGGTCGTCGATGCCGATGGAGGCCCAGCCATCGTCGGGCAGGGCATGGTCGCGCCGATACACGAGTTCATTGCCCGCCCACGCCGCCAGCCGGATCGCGCCACCGGCGGCGGTGCAGATATTGCCCCACCGGTCCATCAGCGAAGCGCGCACCGGCAACGGCGTGCCCGGCCGCGCGAAGCGCGGTGCCTGCAGCAGGACCTGCGCGGGCTGGCCGGCGTGGATGTCGATCTCCACGTCGCCCGGCACCGCCACGAAGCGCGAGGTGCCGAGCGGGTCCACATACAGGCGGAAGCGGAAGCTGTCCTCGATGAAGGTCTGCACACGCGTGCCGGGTCCGCCGCGGCGCCGGTCGCCGAGACGGATCTGGATATGGTCGCCCGCGTTCAGGTAGCCATCGACCACGTCGACGATGATCGCCTTCTGGAACGGGCGTTCATGGCCCTTTTGCTCGAAGCGCACGTTGAGCGCCTGCACCGTGGCAGGGCTCTGGCCTGGGACCAGCGGCGCGGCCTGGTACTCGGCGCTGAGGTAGTTGGCGCCGCCCGGGTCGGAGGTCTGGAACAGCGCCCAATCGGAATAGAACTTGAAGGTGGCCTTCAGCCACGCGCCATCGGCCACGCCGGAAGCGCCGACCTCGTAGTCGAGGACGATCTCCGTCCACTCGCCCGCCTCCAGCCGGCTCACCGAGCAGCTCACGCGGCCGGCGAACGGCAGCGCCTTGTTTTTCTCGTACAGGCCGGCCGGCGCATGATGCGCGCCCAGCCGCCCGCGCAGCGCCGCCGCGCGCGCCGCCAATGATGTTCTGTCGTTCATGGGGAAATTCCGGTTTCAATGGAAAGGCCACGCCGCCGTGGCATCCCACACCGGGATGCCAAGGTAGGCGTACCAGGGTGCCATGACCAGCAGGCCGTAGGCGATACCGATCAGCACCGACACCACGCCGACCCTGGCGTAGTCCGCCGTGCTGAAGGTGCCGCTGCCATAGGCCACCACGGCAGCGGTGATCTGCGTGGGCAGCACGTAGGCAAAGCTGTCGCTGTCGCACACCAGCAGCGTGAAGGCGGCGGGATGCAGGCCGAGCCTGGGCGCCAGCGCCAGCATGATGGGCGCGATCATCGTCACCGCCGCCACGTTGGACAGCATCGCCAGGCGCGCCACGTGCGTGCCGAGCATGACGATCAGCAGCGCCAGCCACCACGGATGTCCGCTGGCGAAGCGATAAAGCCAGTCGGCCACCCACGGGGCCAGGCCCGTCTCGCTGATCGCCGCGGACAGGCTCAGCGCGCCGGCCAGCAGGAACAGGGTGCCCCAGATGGTGCGGCTCTGGATATCCTTCCAGCCCAGCCCGGTCAGCCCCGGCACGAACAACGCCGCCAGCCCGAGCAAGGCCACGATCTCGGACTGCAGGCCATGCCACGACTCGGTCGCCCACAGCACCGCCACCGCGGCGAACACGGCCAGGATGGCCTTGGCATGCACCCCCGCCGGCGGCAGCGCGGCGCGCTCGGCGGCGATCGCGGCCTGGCCGCCCGGCAGGCGCACGGCCCGCGAGCCGAAATAGAACTGCACCCACAGCTGGGTCAGCACGAACATGCCCAGGTAGGGCCATTGCAGCTTGAACCAGTCGAGATAGGAGATAGGCAGGCCGAGGTTCTTCTGCAGCAGGCCGACGATCACCAGGTTGGGCAGGTGCGCGGTCAGGATGCACATGCCGCTGATCATCGAGCCGTACACCAGCGACTGGATCACGATGGCCTTCTTCGCGTTGCGCTCGCGCGGCGAATCGCCGAACAGGCCGACGATGCCGTTGACAACCGGCAGCAAGGTCGCCGCGCGGGCATTGGCCGCCGGCACCAGGAAGCCCAGCACGAAGTTGACGACGAACATGACCCAGATCACGCCGTTGGCGGTGCGCGTCTTCAGCTTGTCGAGCAGCAACAGCGCGATGCGGCGGTCCAGCCCGGCCGCCTGCATGATGGCGGAGAAGATAAAGGCCGCCAGGCACAGGAACACCACCGGCGTGGCAAAGCCGCTGGCCGCCCTGGAGAAGGGCGTCACCGCATGCGCCAGCACCAGCAGGGCGGGAATCAGGATGCCGCTCACGCCCACCGGCATGGCCTCGCTCATCCACACCAGGCTCGCCCAGGCCACCACGGCCAGCGTGGCGCGGCCAGCGGGCGGCAGGCCCGCCGGTTGCGGCAGCACCAGCAGGATGACGAAGAAGGCGGCCCAGGCCGCCACGAAGCCGAGCTGCGCCTTCAGCCGGGGACCGGACCCGAGCCGGAGCGGCGGCAAAGGCAGGTATGCTTGCCACCCGGCACGCGGCGGCGATGGCGGGTTGAGAGGGTGGTTCACGGCGGCTCCTTGGCGTTTGCCCGATACATGCGTAAGACGCCGCACTGATCAGTCCGGCCTTGGAAGCCAATAATACGTTTTAATACAAGATGTCCAACGAAGGCATTGGCATATTGTTATTCTGTTTTTTATAAACCATTGATCCACCAAGGTTTTACATGAGTATCGCGCGAGAGAACGCCACTTCGCTGTATGAGCAGATCGCCGATTTGTTGCGCGATGAGATCCAGGCACGGCGCTTCGAACCCACCGGCAGGCTGCCTTCCGAGGCCGCACTGGGCGAGCGCTTCGGCGTCAGCCGCGTCACGGTGCGCCTGGCTATCGGGCGGCTGGCGGAGGACGGGCTGGTCGAGCGCAAGCAAGGCAAAGGCACCTTCGTGGCCGACAAGCGGCTGCGCCAGGGCCTGGACACGCTGCGCGGCTTCTACGATTCGCTGGTGCTGCAGGGACAAGCACCCGAGATGCGCCTGGTCTCGCTGGAACGGACCGCCGTGCCGCCCTCGCTGCGCGGCAGGTTTCCGGCTGGCCTGAAGCACTGCATCGCGCTGCAGCGGCTGCACCGGCTCGAAGGCGAACCGATCGCGCTGGCCTGCACGCATATCGCCTGCGATGCCGCGCTTGGCTGGGACGAGGCCGAGCGCAATCCGTCCTACACCCTGATCGGGCAGTTGCTCGGCATGCCGGTCGACCGGGCCGACCTGGTCATCCGCGCGCGCTCGGCGGGACAGCAGCTGGCGGCCGTGCTGGGAACCTCGCGCACGCATCCGCTGCTGGAACTGGAACGCACGTCCTACCTCGCGAACGGCGCGGTGTGCGAACACACCTTGTTCTCCATCCGCTCGGAGCGCTATGAGTTTGCGCTGAACAGCGCGGGGGGTGTGCGGGTACCCGCTTGAACGGCCGGATCATGCGCCGCGCGGCGCGGGCGGAAGCCCCCGCCATGCAACCGGAGAGAGACCGATGACAAGCGCGAGGAACGCAAGCTGCGCGAGATAGAACGAGGCAGTCCACTGCGCGTTTGCCGCCACGTAGTACGTGTTGTGCAACACATCGCTCAGGATGATGGCCGCCGTCAGCCCGATCCCCGCCCGCGGCCCGGCAAACAGCAGTATGGCCGCGAGCGGATCCAGGGCCGTCAGCGCGCCCCAATAGGTGCGGCTCGCCAGTGGCGTGCCATCCCCGTACCCATAGTCCCACAGCAGACCGTGCGCGAGCGCGGCATGCACGTGGTTGAAGGTCGCGCCGGCCAGGCATACGGCAAACAGAAGGCGAATGGCGAAGGATGCGCGTTTCATTGCCACGGTCATGTCGTCGGCGCTCCGTGGCTACCGTGCCACGGGCCATTCCCCGCACGCCACGATCCCCTCCTGCGCATAGTCCGCCCATGGCACCTCGTGCGACTTCCAGATATGCATCTCCGGCCGCTGGCCGGGATCGTCGTCCAGCGTCGCCACCCGCAGGATCACATGGGGCTGCGCCGGCCGGTGCGCCACCAGATGGGTCCCGCACCGGCCGCAGAACAAACGGTCCTTATCGGGCGAAGACGCGAAGGCCCGCACGAATTCCTCGCCTTTGCGCCAGCGGAAATGCTCGCGCATCACCCGCGCGGTAGCGGCGAAGGCGGCCCCATGGGCCTTGCGGCATGTCCGGCAGGAACAGTTCGCGATCGGCCCGTCGAGCTGGTCGATCTCGTATTCGATGGCCTGGCACAGGCAACTACCCTTCATCTCGCGCCTCCTTGTCCTCCAGCTGTTCGGGACCGGCATCGCCATACCAGGGCGGCACCAGCGAATACATCGCCGCCGCGCATGGCACGCCGTGCAGCACCAGCCGGTTGCGCGCGATGCATTCGAAGCGCGCGCCGATCTTCCGCGCGACGGCGCGGCTGACCATGTTATGTTCCGCGGCGACGACCTCCAGCCGCGTCAGCCCAAGCCGGTGAAAGCCATAGCAGGCCATCAGCTCCGCCGCGCGCGCGCCCAGCCCCTGCCGCTGCCGGCTCTGGCGGATCCAGTAGCCCAGGTTGCCGAAGTTGTAGTCGCGGTTGATCTGGTTGATGGAAACACCGCCGTACAGCTCCCTGCCGTCCGGCGCGAACACGCCGATGTCATAGGCGTCGCCAACGCCGATGCTCTCCGTGCACATGTCGACCCAGTTCTCCGCATCGCGCACGCTATAGCCCGCGTGGCACCACGGCAGCCACTTGCCCACGGTGTCGAGCGATTCGTGCACGGCGGCGACGAACTGCGGCACGTCGGTATAGCGGAAGGGACGAAGGAGGAAACCTTGGCCGTGGAGGGCTTGCATGATGCGTCCTTGCGGCTTGCTCATCGTAGGAAGCGGCGCGCGCGCGTATCCGGCGGCACGTGCCCGCCGGCGCAGGCATCGGCTGACGGCCGCCACCGCGTCATCAGGCTTTGCTCGCGGCGGCAATCAGCAGCCGCGCCTGCACCCGCGCATGCAGCAGCGCCATGTCGGCATGACGCAGGCGCGGGTTGCGGCTCAGCACTGCCATCACCTTGCCGGACTGCTGTGCCGATGCGGCGCCGGCATCGGCGGCGGCGCGGTCGATCAGCACATCGAGCTCCAGCTCGGAGAACGGCCGCGCGATGCGTGCGGCGAGGCTCAGCGCGGTGTCATCGAAACGGGCGCCGTCGTCGAAATGGATATGGCCCTCCAGCGTCACGGCAAGGCCCTGCGAATCGAGTTCGCCGAAACGCAGTTCGCTGACGTCGACGGCATGGTGGCGGCCTTCGACATAAAGCGAGCCGTCGATATAGCCGGGCTCCGGGTTGAGCGGAAACACCATGTGTTGGCCCGCCAGTTGCTCCAGGCTGTGCGTCGGCAGGCTCAGGCCATCGAGCCGGATCGCAGTGCGCACGGGTGCGCCCCCAAGCACGAAGGGCGCCAGCTCGATCTCCAGGTCCGCACCGCTCGCATGGATCGCAGAGGGCGAGAGATGGGCGATCAGGGGCTGGAGCAATGCGACGGGGAAGGCTGGCATCGACGGTTTCCTCGCAAATGGTCTGGGCGGTGCCTACATGCTACGACGTCTTGGACGCGGGATCAAAAGGGAAAGGAAGGGAAAGGAAGGGAAGAGACGAGAAAGGAGGCGATCCCGCCGCCCTGATCGCCCGCGGGCACGCCGCGCTCAGTCCCGGTTGACCACGTCGCCTTGCTCCAGCGCCAGCGCGCCGCCGGCGGCGAGCGACGCCAGCATGCGATCCAGGATCTCCGCCATATCCTGCCCGGACATGAAGCGCGCGCGAATGCGCTGCATCAGCGGCGCCTGCGTCATCCACGCCAGCAGCGCCTCGCGCGGCATGCGCTGCTGTTCCAGCAACTTGAACTTCACCAGCACCTTGACCGCATGCGTGGCATTGCGCCCGGCATCGGCGCGCAGATAGGCCAGCCGGCCGCCGGCGCGTTCGAGCGCGGCGGCGACATTGGCGAAGGGCCGCCCATGGCCGGGAATCACCACGCGCGCATCGAGCATGGCGATGCGCTCCAGCACGGCGGCCTGCTCGACGAAGCCGCTCTCGCCATCGAGTTCCGGGAAAATCACGCCGAAGCCGTTTTCCCATAGCGCATCGCCGGAGATCAGGATGCGTTCCTGCGGTGCGTACAGCATCACCGCATGCGGGTCATGGCCGGGCGCGGCCACCACCTGCCAGTCGATGCCGCCGAGACGCAATGCGTCGCCGTCCTGCAGCACGCCGTCGAAGCCGAAGCGGTCGCACTGCTGGCCGGTGGCGCGGTAGCTGAGGGCATCCACGTCCCACGCGCGCACCGCCTCGGCCTCCGCGGCCGGAATCAGCGTGCGCGGCTGCCAGCGCTGCTGCAGGACGGCGTTGCCGCCACAGTGATCGGAGTGCAGGTGCGTGTTCACGAGGCGCCGCAGCGCCCGCCCGCCGAGACCGGACTCGACCAGCGCCAGCGTCTGCGGCGCATGCGTGACATAGCCGGTGTCGACCAGCGCGGTATCGTCGCCATCGACGAACAGGATATTGTTGGCGGATAGCCAGCCGCGTTCGAAAACGCGCATGCTGGACGGCAGGGCTGGCGGCGTGAAGGTGGATGGCATCGGCTCGTCGGTATCGGCTATCGGCTATGTATTGCGGCGCCCGGCTGCGGCAGCCGGCGCGGGGGCGTCGGCGCGGCCCGCGCCCACCGGCAAGGCGGCGGCCGCACGAAACGCGTCGGACGAAAAGAAGGGATCCTGGCCCAGGCGCGCCGCCAGCATGTCGAGCGCATCCAGCCCCCAGAACAACTGGCCGCCAGGATCGCCCGGCAGCACGGCGGTGGGCACGCCGAACACGCCGCGCGCCAGCGCCTCGTCCCCGTGCTCGCGCAGGCGTGCCTTGACCGCGTCCTGCGCCAGCGCGGTGCCGGGTACGCCCAGCGCGCTGCACAAGGCATCGAATTCCGCCTGCTGCTGCGGCACCCGCCCCTGCTGCCAGACGAAGCGGAAGATGGGTGCCAGCGTGGCATGCGAGAGCCGGCCCTCCAGTTCCAGCGCCACCGCCAGGCGCAGCAAGGGCAGTGGATTGAAAGGGTGGATGGCCGGCATGGCGAGCCTGATGCCGCCGCGGTGCGCGATCCAGGCAACATGCTCGAAGGTGAAGCGGCGCTTGGGCGCGATCTCCGCCGGGCCGACATTGCCCCAATGACGCAGCAGCCCGGCGAACAGCACCGGCACGTAGCGCACCGCCGCATCGGCCGGCAGGGCCTTCGGCAGCCGCTCGAACGCGAGGTAGGCGAACGGCGAAATCGGGTCGAAATACCAATCGATGGCAGTCGTCATGGCCGGCTCGTTCGGGATGGTCATTCGGGATGGTTGCCGTGGGAGCGCGTGGCGGCGTTCGCCGCCAGCCGTGCCGCGCGCTGCGGCAGCAACGACCAGATGCCGCGTTTTGCCGCATCGTCGCTGCCGGACCAGCCCGCGATCTCCTCGATGGTGCGCAGGCAGCCTTCGCAGTAGCCGCTCGCCGCATCCATGCGGCACACGTTGCGGCAGGGCGACGGCACCGGCTCGGCATGCTGGGCGGCCTGCGCGCCGCGCGTCAGCGCCGCCAGCAGCCGGGTCTGTTGCGACATCGTCCTATGTCTCCCGAGTCTGAAACCCGTTGCAAAAATAAGTCAGCCAAGAAGGCGTGGGAGCCTGGGAGCGAAGCGCAGCAAGGCTGGAGCCTTGCGAGCATTGGCGACGACGGAGCGCGCGTCTTATCGGCTGACTCATGCGACGAATCTGTGATTCCGGACACCTGCCCCCTCTCGCTCTTGCCGTGCGGCGTCACGCGGATTGGCGCTGCGCCACGTCGGCCACCTCGGCCCCGGTCATGCGCTGCAGCTCTTGCGGCGTGAGGTTGAACACCGCATGCGGATGGCCGGCGGCAGCCCACAGGCTGTGGTGGTGGAACAGGTCGCTGTCGAGCAGCATCACGGGCGCGACCGCGTGGCCGATCGGGCAGACGCCGCCGATGGCGTAGCCGGTCTTCTCGCGCACGAATCTGGCGTCGGCCTTGCCGAGCGGGCCCACCACGGCGGCCACCTTGGCTTCGTCGACGCGGTTGCTGCCGCTGGCGATCACCAGCACCGGCGCGTCGTCAGCGACGCGCCGGAAGATGATGGACTTGGCGATCTCGGCCACCGAGCAGCCGAGGCCGGCAGCCGCTTCTGCCGAGGTCTTGCCGGTCGCCGGCAGCATCACCACCGGCTTGTCGTGGCCAAGGCCGGCCAGCAGGCCGGCGACGCGCTGTGCGGCTTCGGGCAGCGCGCCGGCGGAGGTCTCGGCGGCATGGCCGGGAGCGGGATGGTTCATCTCGTTCATATCGATACGGTCCTCAGACACAAGCCGTCGCGGCGGCGTCGGCGGCGCCCCACTTGGTCAGCAGCGCGCGGCCGACGCGCGAGCTGTTGGCGCGGCCGATGGACTGCGAGATGAAATCGCCGGCGCGTACCACCTGCTCCAGGTCGATGCCGGTGTGGATACCCATGCCGTGCAGCATGTAGAGCACGTCCTCGGTGGCAACGTTGCCGGTGGCGCCCTTGGCGTACGGGCAACCGCCGAGGCCGGCCACCGAGGCGTGGAAGATCGAGACGCCGACCTGCAGGCTGGCCAGGATATTGGACAGCGCCTGGCCGTAGGTGTCGTGGAAATGGCCGGAGAGGCGGTCGATGGGAAACTCGGCGGCCACCGCGTGCATCACTTCCTGCACGCGTCCCGGGGTGCCCACGCCGATGGTGTCGGCGATATCGATCTCGTCGCAGCCAAGGTCGCGCATGCGGCGCACCACGTCGACCACGGCGTGCACCGGCACCTCGCCCTGGTAGGGGCAGCCCAGCGCGCAGGACACGCTGGCGCGCAGGCGCAGGCCCTTGTCCTTGGCAGCGGCGGCCACGGGTTCGAAGCGCGCGATGGATTCCGCGATCGAGCAGTTGATGTTCTTCTGCGAGAATGCCTCGCTGGCGGCGCCGAAGATCACCACCTCGTCGGCGGAGGCGGCCACCGCGCCTTCGAAGCCCTTCATATTGGGCGTGAGCACCGAATACAAGGTGCCCGGACGGCGCTGGATGCGCGCCATCACCTCGGCGCCGTCGGCCATTTGCGGCACCCATTTGGGCGAGACGAAGGAAGCCGCTTCGATATTGACGAAGCCGGCATCGCTCAGGCGGTTGATCAGCTCGACCTTGACCTCGGTCGGCACCAAGGCCTTTTCATTCTGCAGGCCATCGCGCGGGCCGACTTCTACGATCTTCACATAGTGGGGCAGTGTCACGGTGTCTCCTCTCATTCGGTTGCGGCGCACACGCCCCGGGGCGCATGCGCGGTGTTTCTGGCTGGCGGCCGTCCTGCCAGGGCGCCTGCGCGGCCCACGCCGCCGCCGCGCCCGGCTGGCTCAATAGCCGCGCTGCAGGTCGACCACGCCGGCAATCGGCTGGCCTGCGCCCAGTGCGCGGATCTTGCCGGCGATCTGGGCAATGCTGTCTTCGCGCAAGGTCAGCGCCGCGATATGCGGCGTGACGGTGATGCGCGGCTCGGTCCAGAAGGGATGCGCCGCCGGCAGCGGCTCGGTGCGGAACACGTCCAGCGTGGCGCCGGCGATCTGGCCCGACTGCACGGCCGCCAGCAGGTCTTCCTCGACCAGGTGCGGACCGCGCGCCACGTTGACCAGGTAGGCGCCCTTGGCCAGCTTGCCCAGCAGGCGGGCATCCAGCACGTTCTCGGTTTCCGGCGTGAGCGGCAGGACGTTCACCAGCACCCGCAGGCCATCCAGGAAACCCGCCTGGCCGGCCTCGCCGGCAAAGCCCTGCACCCCCGCGATGTCGCGCGCCGTGCGGCTCCAGCCGCGCACCGGAAAGCCGAAGCCGGCCAGCGCCTGCGCGATCTGCGCGCCGAGCGTGCCTACGCCCATCACGCCCACGGTGAAATCGGCGCGGCGGTGCGGCTTGAGGAAGCGCCAGGTGCCGGCCTGCTGGGCCAGCGCGTATTCGTCCAGGCGGCGGAAGTAGCGCAGTACCGCGTGCGTCACGTATTCGATCATCTGCGCGGCCATGCCGGCATCGTCCAGGCGCACGATGGGCACGCCGGCGGGCAGCGCGTCGGGATCGGTGTCGCGCAGGCGCAGGATGCCGTCCACGCCGGCACCCAGGTTGAACACCGCTTTCAGGTCGGTGCGCCCGCGCAACATCTCCAGCGGCGGGCGCCAGACCACGGCGTAGTCCACCTGTTCGTTCCTGCTGTCTTCCCAGGTCAGGCATTGCGCTTCGGGAAGGGCTTCGGCAAAACCGTCGATCCAGGGCTGGTAACGGCCGTCCGGCACATACAACTGCAACTTCATCTCATCTCCACTGTATTTTTTCTTGCCCTTCCATTTTCGCAGAGGATTGGCGCCGCCTGCGGTTTTCTTGTCGCAGGCGCCACCCGCAAGCGGGGCGGCTCAGTCGTTGCCCGCCGCGAAGGCCAGCAGCTGCGCGCCTTCGCCCACCTGCTCGCCGACGCCGTACAGCACTTCGCTGACCACGCCGTCGGCCGGGGCACTGATGGTGTGCTCCATTTTCATCGCCTCCATCACCAGCAGCGGCGTGCCGCGCGTGACCTTGCTGCCGGCCTCCACCATCACCGCGATCACCTTGCCGGGCATGGGCGCGGTCAGCTTGCCGCCCTCGCCTTCGCCTTCGCCGGCGTGCGCGAGCGGGTCGAGCCAGGTCAGCGCGACATGGCGCTTGCCGCTGAATACATGGAAGGTATCACCTTCCGCATGGACCTGCCCATGCGCGCGTCGCGTGCCGAGATCGACACGGATATCGCCGGCGGCGCACTGCGGCCTGAAGGGCGCGGCCTGGTCGGCAAAGAACAGCGTGCTGCCGCGCGCGTCGGTGGCCAGCGTCACCTCCACGGTGTGGCCGCCCGCGGGGCCGGCCACGGAAAAGCCCAGCGCGCGCTGCGTTCCGCCATTCAGCCGCCACGCGCCGGCATGGCTCCAGGGCGAGTGCGCATCGGCCGGATCCACGCGCCGGGCGCGGGTTTCCGCATCGAGCAACGCCGCCACCGCCAGCGCGATCACCTCGATGCCCACCGGCGGCGGCGGCGGGAACAACACGGCCTGGTTGCGCTCGATCAGGCCGGTGTCGAGATCGGCCGTGGCAAAGGCCTGCGACGTGACCAGCCGCTGCAGGAAGGCGATATTGGTCGACAGGCCCACCACGTGATATTCGGCCAGCGCCTGCGCCATGCGCGCCAGCGCTTCCTCGCGGTCGCGGCCCCACACGATCAGCTTGGCGATCATGGGGTCATAGTACGGGCTGATGGTATCGCCCTCGCGCACGCCGGA